>NATN01000169.1 GCA_002085355.1 Candidatus Zhuqueibacterota bacterium 4484_87
CCAATACGCGTTGTTTTGAGGTCATTTTTTATTTCCTAATTTTTTTGAGCCCAAAAGCCTTTTGAAACTATAAAGGTCGCAAAGTAGGCGCAAAGGACACAAAGAATATCTCATTGGAAATAAATAAGTTAAAGCTCATAAGAATTCTTCGTGATTTTGTGTCCTTCGTAGTTTTTTACTAAAGTTTATACCTTTGTACAGCATCAGGTTGCCTCGATCATTTTGTCAGTCAACCATTTCAAATTGCGCCGTAAAATGCCGCAACATTGGAGCTTCGTAAGTGAAACGAAAACCTTTGAGCTGATCCCTGTTCTGATAAACTTCTTCGATCACTTCCAGCACATAATCAAAATGGCTCTGTGTGTAAACTCGTCGCGGAAACGCCAGGCGCACTAATTCCAACATCGGCGGAATGTATGTCCCGGTCTCAGGATCGTTTTTGCCGAACATGATTCCGCCAATTTCGCAGGAACGAATGCCGCCAGCAATATAGAGCGCGACAGCAATTGCCTGTCCAGGAAATTGTTCCAGCGGAATGTGCGGCGCAAAGGCTTTGGCATCGAGATAGAGCGCGTGGCCTCCGGTTGGTTTGAGATAGGGGACACCCATTTTATCCAGCCGCTCGCCCATGTATTCGACAGTGCGAATACGATAGTGCAAATAATCTTCGTCCAAAACTTCGTCTAATCCCTGAGCGATGGCTTCCAGGTCTCTGCCGGCCAGACCGCCGTAAGTGGGAAATCCCTCAGTGACGATGAGCACATTGCGTGCCTGAAGCCCCAGATCGTCGTCATTCATGGCAAGAAAACCGCCGATGTTGACCAGCGCGTCTTTTTTGGCGCTCATGGTGCAGCCATCTGCGTAGCTGAAAATTTTCTGGGCAATTTTTCTGCACGACCAGTCCTGATAGCCAGGCTCGCGCATTTTGATGAAATAAGAATTTTCTGCGAAGCGACAAGCATCGAGAAAAAGGGGAATGTCGTATTTTAAACAAATCTCTTTAGCGCCGCGAATGTTTTCCAGCGAAACAGGTTGTCCTCCGCCAGAATTGTTGGTGATAGTGAGCATGCACACAGGTATATTTTCCGCGCCTTTTTCTTTGATGAAATTTTCCAACTTTTCCAGATCGATGTTGCCTTTGAAAGGATGCAGTGAGTTTGGGTCTTTTGCTTCGTCTATGACCAGGTCTACCGCCTCGGCGCCGTTGTATTCGATGTTGGCGCGCGTGGTATCAAAATGAGTGTTTGAGGGAATGTATTTGCCTTTCTGCGCGAGAATTTCAAACAAAATGCGTTCCGCTGCTCTGCCCTGATGGGTGGGAATGATGTGTTTGAACCCGGTAAGTTCCTGCACTTTGTTAAAAAAACGATGGTAACTACGCGCGCCGGCGTAAGATTCATCGCCGTGCATGATGCCTGACCATTGCAAATCGCTCATCGCCGCAGTCCCGCTGTCAGTGAGCAAATCGATGATGATATCTTCTGCGTTGATGAGAAATAAATTGTAACCAGCTTTTTTAATAATTTCTTCACGCTGTTCGCGCGTAGTCATTTTGATCGATTCGACCATTTTGATTTTGAATGGTTCAATGATTGTTTTCATGAGCACGCCTTTCTTTTTGATTTCCAGCATTTATTTTTCATCTGAAAAAACAATTTCATGAGCAGCGATAATCACCAAGCTGTAGATAATTTCTGTAGTAGCCGAGTCGTCTGCCAATTTATTCAGAAAATGAAAAATGGCCTGAGAAATCAGCGAAGAATTTGCTGATATCAGATTTTTGAGTACCTGAATGACCGGCTGACATTGGCAAAACTCGCTCCAGGAGATTTTTTCAATTATGGTAATGAATTCAGCAAGGTGGTTGTTTGATTTTTTTTCGTATTCTTGCAAAATATCAATTAAAATCATTTGACTTTGTTCCGGATTTTCTCGATAGCTTTTGAGAAAGCGGTAAATTTTTTCCTCGCACTCGGCAAGTTCCGCCAGATCAAAAAGCAGTTCGTCGCGAATTTGTTCGGGCAAAGTGTTCTCTGTTAATTTAGAAAGCAGATTGAATGCGTATTTTTTTTCTCCGGTTTCGGCCAGTGCTCTGCCAGCGTGAAGCACAATGCGCGGATTTGTTGATTCATCGAAAATGCACGCAATTTTGGGAAAAGATTCGCGATCTTCGAGTTGGGCGAGCGCGACCAGAGCCTTGCCCTGCAAATACAAGTCATCGGAATCGATGCACCGGCGCAGCGCTGGAATCGCTTCTTTAATCCGATGTTCTCCCAGAATTTCCGCGGCGATGTAGGCAGTGGTAAATTTTCCGCGCTCAACTTCCCGAATCAGTTCGCGCGCTGTAGCTTTACTGAATTTTATATTGCCCAGGGCGCTCAACGCTTTGCTGCGAATGGCAAATCTCGGCGATCTCAAAAAAGCCAAGAGTTGCTTTTCTGATAAATCAGAGGGAAGCTCACGCAAGCGGCGTACGCCGGAGTAGTCTTGTCGAAAACTGTAGCTCGATGCCAATTTACTCAGCGTGAAAAGCGCCCGAATATCCCGAAAGGAGATGAAAATGCCCAAAACATCGCGTATTTTCCAATCTTCCAGTCGGTCAATCCGCCGAATCAGAAAATATAGTGCAATATTGATCACAAAAGTGATAGCGAAATAGCGGCGATAAATAGCTAATTGCTCAAATCCGATGATGTGGATTAGTTTGAGCAAACCGCCTCCCAGAATAGTGCCCGCAATACCAGTAATGAAACCCGAACTCATGGAATAAAACATGTTCGCATTAACGCGCTCGTTCTCCGGGATGATGATTAAAAAATAGTGGGACAGAGCCGAATTGATGCCTGCCGTGCAGATTCCATTGATCAGAAAAATAAGCAGCAGATAGCTGGTGAAAACCGTGTCCGGTGCTAAAAACCAGAGCACGGAATTCAAAATAAGACTGAAGCTGTAAATGATGATCATCGGTCTGGGCCCGACCCGGTCGAGAATTAAGCCGTTCAGAAACGACACCAAAATGCCGCCGCTGAGCTGAATGATGATGAAAATCAGGGCGTGATGATCTGGTATTCCGTAGCCATTTTTCAATGCGACTAAAGAAAAAGGAATCATCAACATCAAGGAAATTTGTGCAGCGGACCAGGCAAAGAAAAGCTTTTTCGTGCGCGCATTTTTCCAAAGGGAACGGAAAGATTGAATGAGCGGCTGTCTGCCTGATTGGCGAGGTCTTGAAGATTCGGGAATGGTAAAAAGAATGAAAGAAGAAAAAATTCCCGCCAGAACGCCGAAAGAAAAAATCCACTGAAACGTGGTCACTGATTCCCAATGGCGCAAGATAGCAGTGAGTGCAATCAGCGTGATCACGTAAATGAAATTGAAATTCAGCCAGACTTGCGAAATGAAAGCCCCGCGGTTTTGAGCCGTGGTAATTTCCCCGAGGAGCGGCGTATTAGCAGTGAAACCGACGCTGCGAAAGCCAAAAAATCCGAATGCCGAAATAACCAGAAGAAGCAGTCCTGCGGAAACGCCGAAATAGTGCGATAAAATTGGCACAAGAATGAGCATCGCTGCAGACAAGTTACGAAAAAACCAGCTCAATCCGTACGCTCGTGCTGCGCCAAATTTTCCGATGAGATTTTTGCCGATGACCATCAGCGGCAGGGTGAGAAAAAGTAGGGAACTGATCAGTCCGACGAGAAAATCATCGGCGCCGTTTTTGATGGCGTACAAAATGAGAATGCTCTCGCCCAGTGAGGCAAAAGAAATCGTATTAAGACGAGTAAACCAAACATACCGTTTTCTGCCCGCTGTTTGAAGCGACGGCGTGAGTTGTTCTCCCAGATTTTGCTGTCTGAACGGGAAAAGCATCGGTTTCGTCTCCGGTTTACCTTTTTCAAAATCTGATTTTCTCAGTTACAGTGCAAAAAAGTCTGAATAGAAAGCGAACTTACACAATTGAAAAAATTTTCAGGTTAATTCTCTCAAAATTGCAGCAGAATTCGCAGCTAAAGATAATGAAAACTGTGAACAAATACAAATAAAAAGATAAAAAAATCAGGGTTCAAAAAGCGAACCCTGATCAGGAACGAGGAGATGATTTGAATAATATGGGAGGGATGAACAATTTTTCAGCGTCTTTTCCAGTGGCCTTCTTTGTAAACCCAACCATGCGGCTTTTTTACCCAATGGCCCGGAACCCAGACTTTGCCTTTTGGTGGCACTTTCCAGTAACCCTTGACCCAGACAAAATCATGTTTGCGTGCATTCCATTTCCAGTGTCCTTCAATCCAGACCGCGCGGGGTGAAGGCTTTGCTTTTTTTACAACAATCACTCTTTTTGCCGGCGGCTTTTTTGGGACATAAACGACGCGCGGCGCGCAGGCTGAAATTTGTACCAGCAAAAAAACTGATAATGATAAAATTGCAATGATCTTTCTCATGACGGCCTCCAAAGTTTTATTTGTGGTTTCTGCTTCTGAAGATTCAACTATTATGCCAAAATAGCAATTTGTGGTAAATTTTTAAATCTTAAATTGTTACACGAAAACATTGAAAAGATCGGGGTTGCCTAAAGGGCAATTTGGTACGTTTATTTGAACGAAATAGTACACTTTGATGAAATACCAGAATTGTGGAAAAATTTACTTGCTTTTTTGGGTGTTAGTTTTTAGATTGAAAGTTAATTGATTATTCGGGGAAATTTTATGAAGCAAATTCAAGATTCAGATGAACCGGCACAAAAAATGAGCCGCTGGGGCGTGGGCCCCGTGTTTGTGGTACTTTCCATTTTATTTTCTATTGTTCCGTTGTCCATCAGTTATTATTTTTTCCCTTTTTTCAAAATAAAATTTATCCCGCAAATCGTCTTGACTATTTCCGGAATTATTTTTATCTTAACAGGGTTGACGATTTTTGTTATTTCATATTTCGCCGTTGACCGCGCTTATTATCAGGGAAAATTTGTCAATCATGGCGTGTACAGATGCTGCCGTCATCCGTTGTACGCTTCCTGGGTCGTTTTCACTGTGCCCGGGATAATCATGATCGTCAATAGCTGGCTCGGATTTACAGCGCCGGTTTTTATGTATTTTTTGCTGCGCAAATTAGTGCAAAAAGAAGAAACTTACATGGAGCAAAAATTCGGCGAAGAATACCGTGAATACAAACGCAAAATTCCCTGTCTCTTGCCATTTGGATTTTTTAGAAAAAAATTGAAACGGGAAAAGCCATGAAATTGATTCGCATCCTCAGCGATTGGCTGGCAAAAATTGAATCTGCGTTTTTAATTTCGCTTTTGACGGCGATGATTTTGATTGCCTTTTTGCAAGTGATTTTGAGGAATTTTTTCCAGTCATCCATTCTCTGGGGCGACACCTTATTGCGTCATCTCGTGCTCTGGGTCGGCTTCATCGGTGCGTCGCTGGCAACACGGGAGGATAGACACATTAAAATCGACGTGTTGTCCCGATTTTTGCCGCGCCGCTTGAAGATTATTGTTCAAATTATCACTCATCTCTTCGCGAGTGTTGTTTGCTATTTTCTTTTTCAAGCGAGCCTTACGTTCATCGGCTTCGAAAAAGAGGGCGGAAGCGTACTGTTTGCAAATATTCCCACCTGGATTTTTCAGTCCATTCTTGTAATCGGTTTCGGTTTGATCGGATTCAGATTTTTGCTGCGCGCTTTTGAAGAAGCTTCTCAACTGGGCTCCGCTGATGGAAAGGAGGCGGCGCAATTATGACGACTTTGCTCATCGCTTTGGGACTTCTGCTTATTGCGCTATTTGGTGCCCCTCTTTTCTCGGTGATTGCGGCAATTGCACTGTTGAGCTTTCATTTTGCCGGAATCGATACTGCGGCGGTGATCGTGGAAATGTATCGCCTCGCCAGCGCGCCTACTTTGTTGGCAATTCCCCTGTTTACCTTTGCCGGGTATCTCCTTGCGGAAAGCGGCACGCCGAAAAGATTGGTCAATTTATCCCGCGCTATGTTCGGCTGGCTTCCTGGCGGATTAGCTATTGTCGCTCTTGTGACTTGTGCATTTTTCACGGCGTTCACCGGTGCCTCTGGCGTCACTATTGTCGCTCTGGGCGGGTTGCTTTTTCCTGTTTTGCTCAAAGAAGGTTATTCGGAGAAGTTCTCCCTGGGATTGGTGACCACTTCCGGCAGTCTGGGATTATTGTTTCCACCGAGCCTGCCGATTATCCTGTACGGTCTGGTGGCAAAAATTTCCATCGATCAACTTTTTCTCGCCGGGATCGTTCCCGGATTGCTGCTGATTGTTCTGCTCTCTATTTACAGTATTCGTCGCGGTGTGGTTTTGTCTGTTCCGCGCACTCCGTTTCATTGG
>NATN01000015.1 GCA_002085355.1 Candidatus Zhuqueibacterota bacterium 4484_87
CGCAAGCGATGTGACCCGTAACATGCGTCGCGACAATCATACTGTTCGCCACAACAGCCTCGGTCGCTATCGCCACTTCGGAAAAAAGCTCGCCGTTAATTTTTATTTCAATCTCATTTCGCCCGCGTAATCCGTCCGCAATAATAACCGGCGCTCCTGTTTCCGCCAGAGAAAAACCATGCTGGGCTGCGAGACGAAGATGATTGACCGCATCGGAACGCTGGCTTCGATACAGAACGCACGTATCCGTAAAAAATGGTTTGCCTCCCTTTTCATGCAATCTGCTAATGAGCGATTTCCAGAAATTCGCCGGGATGTGCGTCACATTGCCTTTTTCTCCAAAATGAATTTTGATGGCAATCAAGTCTTCCGCTTCAAAACATCGATCAAAATTTGCCGCGCGCCAGAGCGCTTCAATTTTTTGCTGAATTTGTTCGACGCTGTCCATTGATGTCGCAGGCGTAAAAAATACTTTCTTTGCCATCTTTCTCCCTGCTGCATTTTTTCATTCAATTACCATTATCTTAACCAAAAATTCATGGGCGAAATAAATAGTCAGAAATCCCTTCTGTGACTGACAAAATTGTGCGCTCTGTCAAAGCTTCTTTTAACTTGAATTTTGCAGAACCACGCAAAGTCGATCATAGTGAGTAAATAATGCAAAATCAACTGAGCAAAAAGAATGTTGTCACAATTTTCATCCACTCCGTCAGTTTCGGCCACTAAAATATAAAGCTTATCAAAGGAAATGTCAACTCATTTTTCAGAAAAATCGAAATCAAAAAACTCAAGCCCGATCCAAAAATAAATCGGGCTTGCAAGATTACATCGAAATTGTAATGCCGTTTTGATTTTAAAATGGAAATTCGCTGCACATTTATCCACACTACTCTTTTTTGCCCAAAATTTCAGCCAATTCATCCCCTTCCACAATCTCTGTTTCCAATAATTGCTGTGCCAACGCTTCCAATTTATCTCTTTTCTCGGTGAGCAATTTCTTCACTTCGGCATGAGCCTCTTCGACAATTTTGCGGACTTCGCTGTCAATCTCAGCAGCAACATGTTCGCTGTAAGGTCTGCTTTCAGGAAGCGGCTGTCCTAAAAACATTGACTGCTGCCGTCCGTAGGAAATAGGGCCGAGCGTTTTACTCATGCCATATTCTACGACCATTGATTTGGCAATTTGAGTCGCCCTTTCCAAATCATTTTGTGCACCGGTAGAAATTTCTTTGAAAACAATCTCCTCTGCCACTCGTCCGCCTAAAAGCACTTTCAATTTACTTTCCAATTCGGATTTTGTCATCAAATAGCGGTCTTCCGTCGGCAATTGCAATGTGTAGCCTAAAGCCGCTACACCGCGCGGAATTATGGAAACGCGATGTACCGGGTCGGTATTGGGCAAGAAATATCCGACCATGGCATGTCCGGACTCGTGATAAGCGACAATCTCTTTCTCTTTTTTATTCAGCACCCGGCTCTTGCGCTCCAAGCCCGCGACAACGCGGTCGATTGCTTCTTCCAGGTCTTCCATTTCAATAATCTTTTTTCCGCGTCGTACGGCTAACAACGCTGCTTCATTTACCACATTCGCCAGGTCTGCCCCGACAAATCCGGGCGTTCTCGCGGCGATCACGCGCAAATCTACACCCTTCCCCAATTTCACTTTTTTCGCGTGTACTTTTAAAATCGCTTCTCTGCCATTGATATCGGGCCTATCCACAACAACCTGACGGTCAAAACGCCCCGGGCGCAGCAAAGCAAGATCCAAAATTTCAGGTCTGTTAGTCGCTGCCATGATGATAACGCCAATGTTGGGATCAAATCCGTCCATTTCCGTGAGCAATTGATTGAGCGTCTGCTCTCGTTCGTCGTGTCCGCCGGATACCGGGCCCGTGCTGCGCGCCTTTCCCAACGCATCCAATTCATCGATAAAAATGATACACGGTGCCTGTTTTGCTGCCTGCTGGAAAAGGTCCCGCACGCGGGCAGCGCCCACGCCAACGAACATCTCTACAAAATCGGAACCGGACATCGAAAAAAACGGCACTGCTGCCTCACCGGCAACAGCCCGCGCCAATAAAGTCTTTCCTGTTCCGGGAGGCCCAACCAGTAATACTCCTTTGGGAATACGTCCGCCTAATTGCTGATATTTTTGCGGATGCTTTAGAAATTCAACAATTTCCTTGACTTCTTCCACCGCTTCATCAATACCTGCAACATCTTTAAATGTCACACCGGTTTTTCCTTCAACGTACACCTTGGCTTTGCTCTTTCCGATAGACATCATCCCTCCGGTAGGGTTCATGCGTCGGAAAAAGAAACCCCAGATGACAAAAAGGATCAATAGCGGGAAAACCCAGGAAACGAGAAATTTCACAAACCATCCGGCTTCTCCCTGACCGGTAAATTTGACGCCGTGGCTTTCCAGTTGCTTCACCAGCTCAGGATCATCAACACGAATGGTTTCGAAATTTTTAACGGCTAACTTTTTTTTCAGATTCTTTTTCTCTTCGCCTATCGCTGCATTGAACACAGAATCAATTTTGCTCCAAAAGCCGCGGTATTCGGATTTAGCAGCGTCTTCAGTAGAACATGTATCAATTGCGAACCCGTAAAACTGCCGGAGAGAATCCAGACTTTTCATCTGTGTGAAATAGGTACCGGTTATTTTATTCGTACCGATGAAACATTCTTTTATCTGCCCCGAGCGAACCATTTCCTTAAACTGGCTATAAGGCACAATATCAATTTGTTGCTTCAACAAATACATTTCCAAAAAGTACATGATAAAAAAACCAAAGATCAGATACCAAATGGAAAAATGGACTCGTTTTTCAATTTTCGGTTTCTTCTTGTTCTCTTGCATATTCTCCTCTTATTTTTCCCAGGTTCAACTGATGACTTTTTTATCAAAAAGGATACTATTCAGCGAGATTCTCCGGTACGGATCCCATTTCAAATGTAAAATATCTTGCGTGAATTTCTGATCCAACCGCACTAATTCGCTGTTGAATTCACGCATATCAACAATATATTTCTCATCAAATTCGTAAGTTTCCGACAACTGCGTAAAATTCAACCGGCAGTAATCGACAAAAGCAATTTCTGCTTCTACGTAAAGAATAGGTAAGCCATGAGTTCGGCAAATAATCGGCCGCACAGGATAGATGGCACACATATCATGCCAAAGCATGGGGCAATAATTATCGCTATTGTTCTTGTGTGTGAGGCGCATTTTTCTGATTCGTTCTGCGGAAAACGTCTTGAGATGCTGCTCGACAAAATAAGCCTCAATGGACAGTACACTCCGCTCAACTTGGCAGCACTGACTGCATCCAGGCCTGCAAACGAGATGTTCCCGGTAATGATCTTCCAACAGGGAACATTTTTGTTCAATCTTATGAATGAGACTCTGATATTCAAAAATTATTTCTTCGATCATTAGTAAAGACCTGATTTCATTGCGCGAAAATGTGATGTGATTTTATGCAGACCGTTTATTTATCTTCATCAGCAAAAAAAGCTCCCTTATTGCAGCAAGAATTCATAAAATCCCCATCAAGCACCGATGCATCACTGATCTCTAATCCGATTTTTCAAGATATCCGACAGTGGTATAGCCGACCCAATGGTGGATATTATTAGGAGCAGTTGTACCGATGCCGATATTTTCCAACGGCAATTTCCCCAAATCATAACTGTCATCATAACGAAGGAAAAAACCCTCTAACGGATTTTTATCCAATTTCTCCATCAACAGCCGGACAGTGTTTAAGCCCAAGGGAACAGAAAATCTGCCGCACCAGCGGATTTTATATTCGGTAATATCATCTCCCCAGACTCGTTCACAGAACGATCTCAATTTATCAGCAGTGATTTCTCCTGTTAAATTCTCCCGGATAAGGCTCATATCGAGCTCATTTTCCTTCCGATGACCTTGCTCGTCAGCGCCGAAGGGAGCCAGATTCCTTCCGCCCCAGTCCTGATCTCCATAATGGTCGCCATCATTGGAAAAAATAAAAGCAATATCGTCCCCCAATTTCCAATTGTGCTTTTTGACAACCTGAGCAAAAGCATCGGCCAGCAAATCGGAGATCAACTGGATTCTACTCCAATTCATGTATGGAACCACAATGGAAACGATCTCCGCTTCGGGAAGGTAATATTGAATAAAAGGAACAATCCCTTCCACAGAATGCTCTTGTGATTGCCAGTCATTGTTCACCGTGAAAATTGTATCCGGCAGCAAGGCGACCACTTCATCGCGCAACCCGCTCACCCGGACAGGTCCTAAAGGTCCCCGCCAAAAATCAAAGCTATCAAATATCAACGAATCACGAACGCCCCATTTTAATGCTTTGTGTCCCACTCCGAAAATGACGATTCGTTTTGCCTTCAAATTCTGAAACAAATGCACGTAAACCCTGCCAGCTAACAGATGATCGTCATGGGGACAAATGCCGGCAATCCATTTCGCGGCGCCGTACTTTTGTCTATTCTGCGCAAGCTGTACGGTTTCTAATTTTTCGGACAACTTCACAACTTCTTTGATCTGGTCTGATGTGAAAGAAAAACCGACTGTATCCACCAGTCCGCGCATCGTGGCTCCGGGCGGAATAGTGCCAGGAGTTGATGATTTTTTTTGACATCCAAAAGCAAGCAATATAACAATTGAGAAAAAAACAGCAAAAGCGAACAATTTACCAGACATTTTTTCCTCGCATTTATCATGTTATGAAAAAAGCGACAGAGCTGTTTTTACGTCAGCAACATCAAGAATGAGCGTCAATTGATTTGTCCGCGCATTGGTTGTGCCGTAAGCGTGAGAAATGTTAATACCTACATGGCCTATGCGCTCTGTGATATATGCTAATTCTTTCGGCGAATTGTCAATTTGCACCTTCAGAACGTCGCGAATCTCCACCGCGTAATTGTGCGACAAAAGCAGCTTTTTCGTCTCTTCCGGCTCATTGACGATTAATTTAGCGCTGTCCACAAAAACGCCGATACTTAAAATTTTGACATCATTGTTGGAAAGAATCTTCATCAGTTCCCCCAGCGCACGGGGTTTGTCTTCAAGAATGACAAATAATTCTTGCACTTTTTCCATTGAAAACTCCTTTTAATTTGACTTGATCAATTTATCGTAAGAACCCGGATGTGTACGAAGGTGCTTCTTTTTTGCTACTTGAGGAGTCTGAAAAGCAAAATAAAAAAGCAGAGGATGAAAAAGGGGTAGCATGTGGAAAATGAAATGTCTTTTCATAATTTCAAAATTGCACAATAAATTTATATAATGTCATTTAATACAATATAATTTGGTGAAGTCAAAAAGTCAAGATGAATTTTGTTTTTTTGAAATTAAAATTCTATAAATGGGTGAAACAAAAAAAGGCTGAAAACAATTCTGAGTGCGAATAACTTTCCGCGCTTTCATATTTCGAAAACGCCAATGGGGAATTTTACTGATGATATTTCAGAGCAATTGCCTTATAAATTAATTTTGCTGCTAAAAAATCTGAATGGACATTGACACTGTCAGGTTTCAGTTCTACCACGTCCATTCCCAGCACATTTTTCCGCTGAAAAAGCTCGTCAAACAAGGCAAGAGTCTCGTGCCAGCTCAGCCCCCCCGGTTCCGGTGTACCAACAGAGGGCATTTCCGCAGGATTCAAACCATCAAGATCAAAGGTAATGTAAACATCATCATTCAAAGCGGCTAAAATTTCCTCAATTGGAAAATCCGAATGATGAAGCTGATGATCATAAAAAATAACCGGGCGCTCCTTTTTGACATATTTTGCCTCTTTGGCGCTCATACTTCGAATGCCAACGGAGACAGTTTCGCTCGTTACATCCCGAATTCGCCGCAAAGCACAAGCATGACTGAGCGGATCGCCCAAATATTCATCGCGCAAATCAGCATGCGCATCAATATGCAAAACGCTGATTCGGGGGAAGTGTTCGACAAAAGCATGTACGACAGGATATGACAATGAGTGTTCACCGCCAAGTATAACAAAAAACTTGTCATCGCGCAACATATCAGAAACCGCGTTTTTCAACCGCTCAAAAAATTCCGGCGTTGACTCATTTTCAAGCGATGAGATTGCAGGCGTCGTGTGAATTCCCGACAAAAATGGTTCGCTGTCTGTCTCGATGTCATAAAATTCAAGGCTATCAGACGCCTCTAAAATCGCCTGAGGCGCATGTGCCGTTCCTTTCAAATATGACGTGCTTCTTTCAAAAGGAACAGGAATCACAACAGTACTTGCCGATTGATACGGATTTTGCTCAAAGCCAAAATATGTTCGCTTCTCTGCCATAAAATTTCGAAAATCTTTAAAGTAAAATATAATATTTATTAGCTAATTAAAATAGCTCCCGCCAACACGGTCGTCCAGATACCATTGCCCGCTCCTCTGGTGGCGATGGTGATATTCTCCGTACGGACGATTTTATTGTTCATTTTCCAGATTTCTTTCTGACTATCCCAGTCGATCTCTTCCTGTGATCCTACAAGAATAGTTGCCAGCATGTAAGCAGCAATATCTTCCGCATAGTCCCCGGCCTCGACCTCATCTTTGCCAAAAGCGTGGTATTCGCTCAGATAACCGTACAACGTCTGATCATTGGGAATTGCCACTCCGACAGATGCTGAGATCATTCGTCCCTGCTCATCCGTGGCAAGATCGGAAAGAACCGCGTGGACGATTTGACCGGATGAAAGTTTTGCTAATCCTTCTTCTTTGGTGATAATTTTGCAATGCGGCGGAAAAATTGAAGAAACGCGGACTAAATTGAATCGCGCGACACCGGCATCGCGCAGAGCGAGCTCAAAAGATGTCAGCTTATCTTTATGTCTGCCGACACCCCGGGTAAAAAACATTTCTTTGGGAAGAATCATCTTGACTCCTTTTCCAATGTCAGACCATAATAAAACACCTCACTGTATTCGGTGAACTTATTAATTGAGCGCGCAAATATAAAGAAAATTGGAGTAAAAAGCAAGGCAAATTAGATGCAGAAAAAATTTTTCTTGCCAAGTACGACTTCCCTCCGAGAATCTTTTCGTATAACAATTCATCTAAATTCGAGGTTTTTGTGAACATTCAACAAGAGGAGGATGCAGAAATGGACGGTTTGATGTTCTCGTTGAAAAAAGAAGATGATTCGGTTCAATTAGATGATTTTTATGATGTTGTGGTGATTGGCGGCGGTCCTGCTGGTTTAACGGCTGCAATTTATGCTTCACGTGCGAAATTAAAAACATTGATTATTGAAAAAGAAGAAATTGGCGGCGAGGCAGCGGCAACGGATATGATTGAAAATTATCCGGGATTTCCGGAGGGAATTAACGGCCATGCGCTGGCTGACCGGATGGTGGAGCAGGCCAAACGTTTTGGCGCTGTTGTTTACTATGGCTACCCGACGAATTTTGACTTTTCATCCCAGCCAAAGACTTTTCAACTGGAAGGCAAAACAATAAGCGCGCAAACAATAATCATCGCGACCGGTACGTCACCGAAAATGCTCAATGTCCCCGGCGAACGCGAACTAAAGGGACGCGGCGTTTCCTATTGCGCCACATGTGACGCGCCGATTTTTGCAGGCAAAGACATTGCTGTGATTGGCTGCGGAAACTCAGGGCTGCAAGAAGGATTGTTCATTTTAAAATTTGTTAAATCGATTAAATTCATTGAATTCCTGCCCACAATTCAGGCGGAAAAAATATTGCAGGATAAAATTCAAGCGCACGAAAATACAACCTGTTTTGTTAATCATCAGGTAATTTCCATCAACGGAAAAGACCGAGTGGAATCAATCACAATGAAGGATCGTGAAAGCGGTGAAGAAAAAGTCATCCCGGCGGAAGGCGTTTTCATTTACGTGGGACTGATTCCCAACACCGATGCTTTCAAAGGACAGTTGAAATTGAACGACTGGGGCTACATCGTCACCGATGACAATCTTATGACATCTGTCCCGGGCGTTTTCGCTGCCGGTGATGTGCGGGATAAAGGTCTCCGCCAGGTTGCTACGGCAATCGGGGACGGTGCTGTCGCTGCAGTGGCAGCGGAGCATTTTGTTGAAAGTGTCCAACAAAAAAAGAAATAAAATTTGCATCAGAGAAGTTAGGATCAGGGCAAACAATCGCAGTCCTGGCAAATTAAGCATTTGGTTTTACAATCAGTAAATTTTATCTGTGGTTTTTGTAATTTAAAATCATGAAAAAATGAAGGAATAATTTTTTTTACTCAGGAGGTTAAAAATGGCTCATATTCAAGAAGAAGATCGGAATTATTTGACAAAAGAATTTGAGAAAATGGTAAACCCGGTCAAATTGGTATTTTTTACTCAGAAGTTCGAATGTCAGTACTGCGAATTGACCCATGAATTGTTGGGCGAATTGTCTGAACTGTCCGACAAAATTAATGTGGAAGTGTACGACTTTGTCGAGAACAAAGAAAAAGCCGAACAATACAACATTGCCCGCATTCCGGCGATTGTTGTTGAAGGTGAGAAAGATTACGGTATTCGCTTTTATGGCGTCCCGGCTGGATATGAATTCAGCACGCTGGTTGAGGACATTATTGATGTTTCCAAGGGGACTACAACTTTAGCGGATGAAACAAAAGAAGCTTTGAAAAAACTGGAAAAACCAGTGCACATTCAGGTATTCATCACGTTGACCTGCCCCTACTGCCCGCGCGCGGTCCGTATGGCGCATCAGATGGCGATGGAAAGTGAGCTCGTCACCGGCGATATGGTCGAAGCGTCGGAATATCCGCAGCTTTCTAACCGATACGGCGTATCTGCTGTACCGAAAATTGTAATAAATGAGAACGTCAGCTTTGAAGGTGCATTGCCAGAGGCAAATTATCTGGAGAAAGTTTTAGAAGGAGAAGGCGCTTCTAAAAAATCCTGAATGGCACAATCTCCGTTAATTTCAGCGAAAAATGTTCGCATTAAATATTAGAAAAAAGCCTCTCCAATATTTTGCCTTAAAGTAATTCCGGCGGATTGGGAGGCTTTTTATTTTATGCTGAAAGATTTATCACACTATTTGTTGCGATCTGTTTCGGACGGGTTGGTTGCACTATTACATCTGCAGAATAACAGCAAATTATTTTTTGTCCTTCATCTACAAATTTCTTCCGCAGCACTTTTTATATTTTTTTCCGCTACCACAAGGGCAGGGATCATTCCTGCCGACCTTCGGCGTTTCGCGATGGTAAGTTTCCACTTTTTTGAGGCCGGCCAATCCGCCGGCAGCAGACATTTCCGCCGGAGTTTTACCGTCAAATGCCGGACGCGGCGTCTGCATCCACTGTTCGTTCAATTCTTCGATTTTTTGAGGGTCGTTCATGGCTGTCATATCGATTCCCTGCTCCTGACACCAGAGCGCAAAATCAGTCATTAATTTCCCTTGTTCGCCCTGCATCATCGTCTCGATTTGCTTGAGCATCCCGGAATCCGTTAATTTCTGACCGGTCATTTGCTCCAGCGCCGGGGCTAATTCTTTGAGATCAATATTGCTGAAATCGATTTCCTCGGTAGGGAGCGGGGCCTCAATTATCGGCGCTTCGATTTCTTCAGTTTCTTCTGCGGATTCTTCGCTATCTTCCTCCGGCGCCACATATTCGTAAATACCTGTCAGAATAGCGTCAGCTTTTTCTCTATCAAGTTCACCGTTATCTTGCAGCAATTGTTCAACAATCCAGTTTACTTCTTCCCCGTCTTCCAACAGTTCGACAATATCTTCTGCCTCGAAACGCTTTATTGAAAATTGTTCGCAAAACTGTTCCAGATCGGCTTTCAATTGTTCCAGAGTTGGTTTCGCTTCCGGGAGATCCTGGAGATTCATATCTGTTCCTCTTCAAAAATTTCAGATTCTGATGTTTCGTCATTGTATTTAAGCATGAAAAGTCCCAACAAAACCGCCCCGATGGTAATGAGTATGTCGGCAACATTGAAAACAGGCCAGCTAAATTTGTCAAAATAGTGCAAATGAATAAAATCAATCACATAACCGCGCATGATGCGTTCGGAGATATTTCCAATTGCTCCCGATAAAATGAGCATCAAAGCAATCAGCGGCAGAAAAGTGCCTTTGCGGAATTTCCAGATGAGATAAATGAGAAATCCCATTGCAACGGAAGAGAGGCTGTAAATGATCCACAGACGCAGACCGTCATCGATTGATTGCAACATGCTAAATGCAATGGCAGTATTTTCCGTATAGCGTAATTCGATGTAATTTTTTATGATTTGGATCGGAGCGGCGTGATGCAAAAAGCTTTTTGCCAGCCATTTTGTCGCCAGATCGCAGCTTGAACAAGCAAGCACCAAAACAGCCAGAATAAAAATCCGCAATTTCCGTCTGACTACTATTTGAATCATAACTTTCCTTTGCAATTAAATATGAAAATCTCCGCAATAAAATACTAATATTTTCAATAAAAATCAAGTGCGCATTTTTCAAAAATGCGATTTTCCGTTAAATTCACAAGGTTGTTTTTCGAAAAAGCACTCCCTTCCATTGCGCAATCGGAAAACTTTCTGAATTTCAAAACCCGCCTTGTTTGTTTCTCAATTTTTAGCTTGCAATAATGATTAGATTTCCTTATTTTTGTGTTACTCACTAAGCTTTTGTAAAAAACAGGTTTTTTCTTCAAAACAAGAAAAGCAGCAAAGATTAACCGCGAAATTCACCAAGTATGCACGAAGGGCACAAAGATTTTTATTTGGCCTGATCAAAGTGATTTTTAAGGTATTAGACTTGTGTGATAAAAATATTAACTTTTTCATTGCGAGCTTTGCGGACTTTGCGATAAAAAATCAAATTTGCAAAAGTTTAGTTACTCATTAAAATTCAGGAGGAGTTTGAATGCGAAACAAATTCATGTTTTTCATCAGCATCTTTCTTATTTTTTTAATTCTTATCACTTCCTCAAATCTGCTGGCTCAAAAGAAAAAACTCACTTATAAGCAAGTCTATCAACGCGGCGAACCCCGGTTATTGGGATCTCTGCCCAGTATCCGCGGATGGGCAGATGACCAACATTATTTGAAATACGACAGAGGAAACCGTAAAAAAGGAATATCAAGCCGACTGATGAAAGTGGATGCGAAAACCGGCGAAGAATCTGTTTTCTTTGACTATGGGACGTACAAAGAAAAATTGCCAAAGGGATTTTCTCTGCAAACAGCAGCGCAGCACACGGATGACTACACCGGGTTTATTTTTCAGCGAAAAAGCGACCTTTTTTATTTCTCCACCAAAACAGAAAATTTTCGTCAACTGACAGCTAACCCGGCAATGGAAAAAAATCCCAAACTCTCTCCTGACGGAAAATGGGTAGCGTTTACCCGCAAGCATGATTTATTTGCTATCAATCTGGAAACAGGACTGGAGTACCAGCTCACATCTGACGGCTCGGATGTGGTTTACAACGGGTGGGCTTCCTGGGTTTACTACGAAGAAATTTTGGGACGGGCTACGCGCTACGCCGCTTTTTGGTGGTCGCCAAACAGCGAAATGATTGCATTCCTGCGCTTCGACGACAGCCCTGTACCAACTTTTCCTTTGTTTCGCGCGGATGGCGTCCACGGCAAATTGGAAATAGAGCGCTATCCCAAAGTCGGAGACCCCAATCCGGATGTTAAATTGGGTATTGTAAATCTGCAAAATCAAAAAACCGTCTGGGTTGATACCAAGGGCGACTCGAAACAGTACATTGCCTGGCCCTTCTGGACTCCTGACAGCAAACGATTGTTTTTTCAATGGATGAATCGGGGACAGGATGAAATTCGAATTTATTCTGCAAATCCTGAGAGCGGAAAAATTACGCCGATTTATTCCGAAAAAAATTCTGCCTGGGTGGAATGGTTTGAAAGTATCTATTTTTTAAAAGACAATAGCGGCTTTTTGCTCCGATCGGCTAAAGATGGTTGGTCACATCTCTATTATTTTGACATGACCGGAAAATTAAAAAAACGGTTGACCAAAGGAAAATACACTGTTACCGGAATTTCGTGTATCGATGAAAAAAATCAGCGTATATTTTTCACCCGCACTTTGGGTAACAATTTGGAAACACATCTTTATTCAGTGGGTCTGGACGGGAAAAATCTGAAACGGATCACGAAAAGCAAAGGCACTCATCGGGTGACTGTTTCCCCGGGCGGGAGTTATTTCATCGACACTTACAGCAACATTACACAACCATCGCGAAAAGAGCTTTTTGACACTGAGGGAAAATCACTGAAACTTTTCGGCGATCAAAAATTGCCCGTTATGGATGAATACGATTTGGCAAAAGTGGAATTATTCACAATCCCATCGGGTGACGGTTATGATTTACCCGCTGTCTGGTATCTTCCTCCGGATTTTGATAAGAGTAAAAAATATCCGGTAATCATCACTATTTACGGTGGCCCCGGATCCGGCACAGTTGCAGATCGATTTCCTTATTGGCTTGGGAATTACTACCTTGCTCAAAATGGCATTATTGTAATGGCTGTTGATCATCGGGGATCAGGACATTTTGGTAAAAAAGGCGAATGGCTCATGCACCGGAACCTGGGAAAATGGGAGATGCACGACTATATTGCGGCTGTCAAATGGCTGAGGGAAAAACCGTTCGTCGATCCGACGCGTATCGGCATTACCGGCGGCAGTTACGGCGGCTATGTAACGTGCATGGCTTTGACCTATGGCGCTGACTATTTCACTCACGGGATCGCTCAATATTCGGTGACAGACTGGCGCTTGTATGACTCTATTTACACCGAGCGCTACATGGACACGCCAGAAGAAAATCCCGAAGGTTATGAATTTGGATCAGTTCTAACACATGCCGATAAATACAAAGGGCATTTGCTCATTACTCACGGCATCATGGACGATAATGTGCACATGCAAAACACAATTCAGTTCATTGATTTGCTTGAAGACATGAACAAAGATTTTGAATTAATGATCTATCCGGGATCCCGACATGGCATCGGCGGTATGAAACGGATGCACGCCAGCCGCTTGAATTTGGAGTTCTGGTTCAGAAATCTATTGGGGAAAAAGTTTGAAATTCCTGCAGAATAATCTCTTAAATTTACAAACCCGGCTTTTTCAAAGAGCCGGGTTTGTTCTATTTTAATACATATCATTGAATGCTAACTGCGCTTCAACAACTGCATTCCGCATCAGATCTTCTGCTTTTGCGGTTTCCCTGTTTTGCAAATAAGTCATTAATTGTTGATAATCAATCTCCTGAGCAGCATGTGCGCACGCTTCCCAGCTTAAAATGGATCGCACAAGGCGATCTATTGCCTGATCGACATTGTCGTAAGCACGAGGCTGCATATCATGCCCTTTCCAGCGGCCGTAACCTGCCTGTTGGATGAGCCCGGCAATTGCGATATTCATGCCGTTAATTCGCGTTCCGTGATCAATATCGTATTTCCCGGGACCGCCGAGTATGATGCCGTCATTGTATCCCTGACTGTTGAGATGCATGTGCACCATAGCGTCGTTGTCCAGTTCCTCGACTGTGTCGTAAACGTGATCCAGACCTATCATCTCGGAATGGCCGAATTCTTTGTTGACACCTTTTTTCGTCCGGGTAATGCCAAATTCCTCCTCCAATTTCCGCCAAAAAAGAATCGCGCTGGCAACGGTGGGAATAAGCATCGCCGGATGTCCCTCATTGGGTTTGGGCTCAAATCCGATGTACATTTCTCCGCCCATTTTTTCTTCAAACTGACAAAGCGAAGCGATACTTTTTTTAAGATTCTGATACATTTCCCGAATACCGATAGTCGCAATGTCGTAGCCATAAGAGCCATTCCAGAGCACGAGCGTTGGCGCCATTTTTTCATCAGGATACCAGGCTTTTCGCAATGGGCCATAGGCGATTTCCACTGTCTTTTGCCCTAACTCTTCAGTGGCAGCTCTCTCTTTTTTGTCCAGAGAACAAATACCCCCATACGCAAAATGAGCGTGTGCTCCCGGCGTAATCATTGCCAAATAGATTCCTGTCTCACTGAGTGCATCGGCAACTGCCGCGCCATTTTCTTCATTGACCTCAGTGTCATAGTGCAATTCCAAACCAAGTACAATATTCTCCGGCAACCGTGGGACTATTCTTTCCTTTATCAATCGAACGACCTGGTCCGAGGGCAGTTTGTCCCAGGCCCAATCAGGTCTGATATCTGCGGGTACAAAGCCGCCTTTCCCTGCGTTGAACGTCCAACGGCAAATGCTGTGAAATGATTTTTTTTCTGCCATATCCCTCTCCATCTATTTTATCATTGTGCAGCCCCAATTTATCAAGCCAACTCTTGATAAAAACCGTTAAAATATATGCAAAATTTCTATCAAAGTCAAGGTACAGAAAAATCTGCTTCACTTTTTTTGATCAGAGGGGAAATTCGACATAATTTTACATTTTTAATAAATTCAGGGATAATTACTTAACTTTTGCAAAATTAATTATTAACCGCAAAGCCCACAAAGCTGGCGTAAAGTTCGCAAAGAAAAAGTTAATATTTTTATCAAACAAATCTAACTCCTTAAAAATCTCTCTATCTATCTGCCGTTCCTTTTGGTTCATAAACAGGCAATTTACTCAATCGTTTTGAATTTCGCTCTTACTGACAGGCAATTCATCCATCCCATATTTACCAGCATCAGCTTCCATAATCGCAAAAAGTTCGCCAACAATTTCTTTTTTCAATGATACGCTTGGCTCCGCCCTGATAATGTCTTGCACAATTTCATGAGCTCTTTCCCCGGCAGATTGTTCTCCTTTTTCCGTCCACATATCTTCATTTTCTCTGCTGATGACTTTTCCCGGAAAATAAAATTCTTCTCGCATCCATTGCAGGGTGTACGACGACGTTAAAAAATGTTCACCGTCATAAATTTCGCCGAACAGATCGTCGCTAAAACCATCGCGAAATTTGATTCCTTTTGCCAATCGGAGCGCCATGCCACAAATTTCATTATCAATGACCAATTTCTCCAACGATTGTGTCGTTTCAAAATTGAGCATTCCGGGACCAGAGATGACGTTGATTCTACTGAGAGCACCAATACTTGCCCCCATTCCTGTTTCCAAACCAGCCTGCATGTCCAGCACTTTGGCATCGCTCAAACTCATGTAAGCGTGAGTCGGTAAATTAAAATGTTTTGCAACGGAAGCTGATGCTGATTCGATCATCATTGTTTCCATGGCACCCATGGGAGTTGTTCCGTGTCGCATATCGAACGCCGCCGGAGAACCGCCCCAGATAATTGGCGCTCCTGGATGGGTTAATTGATGAATGACGACGCCGCTCAAATTTTCCGCGACAACCTGAACCAATGCCCCGGCAACTGTTCCGGGAGCTGTAGCCCCGATCAACGGCATGGATACAAGCTCCGCCGGGATTCCGTTCCTGGCACAATCAATGAGATTCTGGCATGTCAAATTGCTCCATTTCAGAGGGGCGGACGGACAGCAATCGAAAATCGCCAACGGTTTTTCCCGAAGTTTTTCCTCACTGCCACGCACGGCAATGAGCATTTCTTTCATGGAATCAAAAGCATCATGTGTGAAAGTACCGCTGACTATTGGCTTTTTGCCAAACAACAAAGACAGAAAAATTCGGTAACGATCCTGAATTTCCCGCGGAACATCGGAAGCAATGAGCCCGGTTGATTGAGCGGCGAGATTGTCAAGTGAATCCACAACCTGGGAAAAATGAATCAGATCCGTCGTATTCGCTTTGCGGATACGCTTGCTTTGCCAGTCAAGAATCGTCAAAGCCGCAGAGCCCGGATCGAAATGCACGTTATTGCCCTCCAGTTGCATTTTTTCCTTTTCGTCCCGATCAAAAAGTGCGATGGACGAAGGCGCTGTGCAAAGGCATTTTTCAATTAGCTTTTGCGGAAAAAATACTTTCTGTTTTGGTTTGTCAATAGTAGCTCCGGCATCGTTGAGAATTTCCATCGCCTCCTGATTTTCAACCAGAACTCCAACT
>NATN01000170.1 GCA_002085355.1 Candidatus Zhuqueibacterota bacterium 4484_87
ACCGCCACAATGTCAAGCAAAAAAACGCCAAATCTCAAAAAATACTGCTATCTGATTTGTTTTTGCATTCCCAAAATCAGTGTTGATCCGTGTAAATCCGTGGCTCAAAAAACAGGGAACTGCTGCTTTTGCGGGTTGGATTAATTCCGCTTCTTGTTACCAATCTTTTACAATTTTTCCTTGCATTTTTCAATAAATAAATTTATATTCTTAATCTTAAACTAACTTCCAATCGGCAAATAAAAAAAGGACTTGAGTGCGCTATGGATGTAATGATTATTTCATCAATTGTCAGTATTGGTGGTCTGGGATTGCTTTTTGGTGCAGGGCTTGCCTATGCTTCTCGTAAGTTTGCTGTTGAAGTGGACCCGAAAATTGAAGAAATTTTGGAAATTTTGCCCAATGCGAATTGCGGCGGCTGCGGTTATCCGGGATGTTCCGGTTATGCCGAAGCTGTTGTCAAAAATGGCGAATCGATCACATTGTGTTCTCCTGGTGGTTCGGAAACTGTGAAAAAAATTGCGGAGATTTTGGGCGTAGAGGCTGCGACAGAGGAGCCGAAGGTCGCAGTGGTGCAGTGCAAAGGCGGGAACAAAGAGGCAATTAATCGTTTCGAATATGACGGCGTGGAAGACTGCACTGCGGCGCAATTGATCATGGGCGGCGCCAAAGGCTGCATTTACGGTTGTCTGGGACTGGGAAGCTGTGTGAAGGCCTGTCCTTTTGATGCAATGGAAATGAGTGAAAACGGTTTGCCGGTGGTATTTGAAGATAAATGTACGGCGTGCGGAATTTGTGTGACAACCTGTCCCCGGGACATCATGGCGCTCATTCCTCGTTCGCAGAAAGTTTTTCTCGGCTGCGTTTCCAAAGATAAAGCAAAAGCTGTGAAAGCCGTCTGTTCCGTGGGATGTATCGGCTGTACTTTGTGTTCCAAAGAGAAGGTAACTCCGTCGGGCGCCATCGAGATGGATGGAAATTTGCCGAAGATTCTGAAAATTCATGAAGATGATCTCATGAATGCCGTAGAAAAGTGCCCTACCAAGAGTTTTGTAGTTCGCAACGTTGATTAATTTTCAGGAGAGAAAATATGTTTGATCGCGTGCAGGAAGTTTTGGACAAGATCCGCCCGTCTCTGCTGGCAGACGGCGGTAATGTCGAATTGATTGGCGTGGAAGATAATGTAGTGAAAGTTCGTCTTACCGGAGCGTGTTTCGGATGTCCTTTTTCCCAGTTGACATTGAAAAATGGCATTGAGCGGATCATCAAGGAAGAAATTCCGGAAATTAAAGAAGTTGTCTCCGTGTGAGTTGCCGGCAGGAATCCGTAAAAAAAGAGTTTTTTCATGGTACGTGATAGAAGATTAGGGGATGAGTGGCTTGATTGGGACGGGAAAATGACCGCGGACGCCATCAGAGTGCAGGCCGGGAAGAGGTTGTTTCTCGGCTTTACTTTGTTGGGAATGGTTTTCATGGCAGCGGGAGCGATCTTGATCTGGTATTTGGTCAAGCCGAGAATTTTGTCATTGAGTCCGCAGGTAGCGCAGATATTGGAGATCGTGCTTATTTCAGGGATCGGGTTGCTGTTTCTGATTTTTGTGCAGACAATTCTTTCCATCGTTACACATAAAAATTTCATTGTGCGTCTCGGAAAATTGGAGTTTTCCATTACTTTTCTGACGCCGTTCATTCTCACACTGGGGCAGAAGTTCGGAATTTCGTATGATCGGATGGGAAATTCTTTCATCAAAGTGAGCAATTCGCTCATTCTGGCGACGCGCTGGAAACTGAGCCGTAACCGGGTATTGATTTTGCTCCCACGTTGCCTGCGACGTCCGATTCAGAAGCAGATCATTACCATCGCTGAAAAATATCATTGTCTGATTTACACTGTGCCCGGCGGTAGTCTGGCGCGGAAAATCATCAAAGAACAGAAGCCTACGGCAATCATCGGCGTGGCGTGCGAGCGGGATTTGCTCGCCGGCATTCGCGATGTGCGTTTGATTCCGGTCATTGGCGTTCCCAATGCCAGGCCTGAAGGGCCGTGCAAAAATACCATTGTCGATTATCATCGCATTGAAGAAGCAGTGCGGTTTTTTCTGGGAATGGGGGAGAATGACCGAACCGATTTCCTTCAACTTGTGAATTGATGACATTGAATAGCGAAAAGCTCGAGTTTAAATTTTTCGAGCTTTTTTTATAGAAATTATTTACATGCGAAGGACAGCGGAGAAAAAGAGTTTTCTTGTTGGACTAAAGGTTTGCAAATTCAGTTACCATTCAGGTATGGTTATTCCAGAAGCCGCTGCATCAAAAGCCTTTTGAAATCGCAAAGGACGCAAAGGTCACAAAGAATATTTTATTGAAAATGAAGAAGTTAAAAGATTTATCAATTCTTCGTGGACTTCGTGTCTCGTGGTTTTAACTAATCTTTTAACTTTTGATACAGCTCGGCGTAATACAAACCAAAAACCAATTTTTTTCCTGTGAGCTCTGCTTCTCGGTAGCAAGATCGCCGACTTACGCTGGATAAAAGGGTTATAAGCGTGAAAAAAAATAACGAAAAGTCTTGAATTTTTTTAAGTCTTCAAATCACGGAGTCACCATGACTGTTAATCGTTTCATTAAAATGATCATTTTTCTTTTATTACCCGCAAATATTCTTGCCCAACCATCATCTTTGGCTTTGGTTCGTGAGCAAAAACCAGCGGACGAAGTGCGGCAATGGCTGTGGCGCCAGTCCGACAGTGGTGATATTTTCCCGTTTCTGCGCGCCACGCGGGAAAAAGTTGAATTTCTGGACGCAGACTCCCATGTTTCAGCATCTTACAATTTATTGCCGCTTTCAAAAATTCAATCTTCGCCAGATAATGAAGTTGTTGCGTTCATTGAGAGACTGAGCGATGAAGCCGATATTGAAAACAGAAAGTTCCTCTATCATATTGTGCGCTTTGATGGCAGGGAGATATTTTCCGTGCTGGTCTCCTGCGTTGCAGATGAGCCTTATCCGGCGATTTACGTTTCCGACAAGGGCGATGCTTTGCTCGTGGACGGGGCAAAGGGAGAAGTGAAAATTTTTCGCGCTCAGGCTGAAGCGGAGAAAATCATCGATCTTTTTCCTGATGATGTTTACAATTTCGAAAAACCGATTGACGCAGCCATCAGCGCAGACGGAAAATGGTTTTCCGTGGTAGCGCAAAAGCATCCGTCATTCTTCAGCGAGGAAAAACTGGAATATGTTTCCGGTGAACCTCATCTGTTTCTTTTCTCAATTGACGGCGAGAAGCAGTGGCAGCGACAGCTGAAAAAAGCCACCGGAGCATCCACAGCAATTTCTCCTGACGGATATTACATTGTCGCATCCCATTACTCGGCGCAGACCAGCAGCGCGCCTGAATTGCAGACTTCAATTTATTATATCAATGGAAAGGAAGTTCTCAATTTACCGTTGCGTTTTCGCCTCTGCAAGTTCTCACCTGATGGCTCCACTCTGTGGCTGGCAGATACGCGCGATCTCTATCAGGTCGATTTGCAGAGCAAAAATTATAATCACTACAAATTGATTTCGGATGACACAAATCAGCTTATCATGGATTTTGCATTGCAAAAAGAGGGGGAAGTTGTCATCCTCACCGGGAAAGCTGTTTTTTCAACGGATCATTTCGAATACAGGGAATTGAAAATTTTGCAATTCGCAAACCATCAATTTTCAGCTTTCAATACAGACTTTGCAGATGAGACAATGATTTTGCCTTCAATTTTCGTGTTAAAAAAACAGCTCGCTTTTGGGCTGACAAACGGAATAAAAATTTTCAGGGATCAACGTGAATAAGATTAAATTTATCGCAATTGCTTTTTTTCTGCTGATTTTGGGCATTGCCCAAGTCTTTGGACAATATTCCTGGCCTGTAACGCCGTTTAATGAGTCGCACGGCATCACTGGCACGTTTTGCGAGTTTCGCGATACCGGCACTTCGGATCATTTTCATAACGGAACTGATGTACCCAAGGCAGACGGCAGTCCGGTTTATCCGGTAGTCGATGGGACAATCACAAATATTGTTTCCACTGGATCCAATGCTTACGTTCGTGTGGGACGCTATAATTATCTGCACATTGTACCCAACCCGAGTTTGCGCATCGGCGATCATGTGGTGGCGCGGCAAACTGTGCTGGGGACGATTTATCCGGGGATGGGACACATTCATTTTATTGATGGTCAATACAATTCGGAAATCAATGCGTTGCGCAACGGCGGTGGTTTAACGCCCTATGATGATCCCTGGCCTCCGAAAATTGTCTATGTCAAATTTTTTCAGGACGGCACGGACAACGAATTTCTGACGAATCAGCTCAGCGGCAGGGTGGACATTGTCGTCAAAGTAGCGGAGCGAAACGGGCCGCCTTCAGCGCCAATTTCTCAGCGCAATAACGGCACTTACAAACTTGGATTTCAAATTTTGACGGAAAGCGGCGATTCAGTCATTTTCAGGCCGTCAGGCAGCGGCTATCAGTTTAAATTTGACTCAAAGCCATCAAATTCTTATGTTCACAACGTTTTTTACAAGAAATTTTCATCAACATCCAGCCATGTCTATCTGGCGACAAATCGCGTTTACAGTAATTATTATTGGGACACGCGATTGGTGCCGACTGGGAAATATCAGGTCATGGTTTATGCTGAAGACACGCGCAGCAACGCTGACACAGTAACGGTACTTGTGGAAGTCAAGGAATCTGATACAAATCCGCCCGCTGCGCCGGTTCTTAAGTACATCCGCACACAGGGAAACGGATTTCAAATTGCCTGGTACCCGAACACAGATCCTGATCTCGCAGGTTACCGGCTCTATTATTCCCACGACAATGTTTCCTGGCGAAAGATTCAGGGGACGAACATTATTCCGGCGGACAGTACCGCGAAAACATTCAAAACTTACGTGACATCGCCGCTCTATTTTAAACTTACGGCTTTGGATAATGCGCCGATTCCCAATGAGAGCGTTCCTTCCGATATTTACGGCCTCTGCATGGCCCGGGATTACGCCAGACCTGCTTTTTTGATTGTTGACGGATTTGATCGCACGACAGAGACAGGCGGCGTCTGGCAAGAGCCGTCGCATTCATTTGGGTTTGTTTATGGCGAGGCTGTCTGGGCGAACAATTTTATTTTTGATATGTGCAGTAACGACGCAATTATTGATAGCAGCATTGATTTAAGTGAATATTCGGGACTTATTTGGTTTACTGGCGATGAGGGCGAAGCGAATGAAACTCTCTCTCTTACAGAGCAACAAAAACTGAATGAATTCCTGGAATTGGGAGGCAGTTTTTTCATTTCCGGGGCAAATATCGCCTGGGATCTGGATGGGGACAGTGATTGCTATTCAACCACGGAAACGGACAATGAATTTCTCAATTCTGTTTTGGGCGTCGATTATGGGGGGGAAATTGCTGTTCCCGATTCCGTTACCGGCGATGTCGGCGGCTTGTTTGATTTTCTGAATTTCAGTTTAAGCACATCAGATTTATCCATTGATTCGATTGATGTAATTTCTCCGCTGGGACAGAGCCAGCGTTGTCTGACGGCGATTGATTCGCTGAACGTTGGTGTACAAAACGGAATTTCTGATGGCAGGAAAATTGTTTTTTTCTCCTTCCCGTTTGAAATGATCGCTTCGGAAGAAAAACAGGCTGAAGTCATGGGACGCATTTTGGAGTTTTTCTCGCCTTTGAACGATGTCAGTGATGACCACGGACAGAGCACTTCCGGAGTGCAGGTTCCGGGCAAATTTTCTTTGGGGCAGAATTTCCCCAATCCTTTTTCAGGATTGACTGCTATCAGATACAATGTGCCGCTTGCAGGAAAAATTTCCGTCAAAATTTACAATGTGTTGGGACAGGAAGTCCGAGTGTTGCTTGACAAAAATGTGCAGCCAGGAGCCGGACAAATTTTTTGGGATGGCAGAGATGTATCCGGCAGACTGGTGCCCGAAGGCGTCTATTTTTATGTGCTGGAGACAGGCAGAGAGAGAATTTCCCGGAAGATAATTTTTTTGCATTAATAAAGGGAATCCACGAGTGGAATCAGATAAGGTGCAAATAGGTCTTTCTTTTTTCTGGCAATTTTTAGCGGGCAAAGAAGATCCCAATCATCCCGAAGAGTGGAAGCTTGCCGTTCCTGATTTAGACGAGGGACTTGATCGGTTGAAAAAAGCCGGCGTGACCAGCATTGAAATCAAAGCAACGCTTGATCCCGATGCCGCGCAATGGATGAATATTGTCAGAGATTTGAAAGAACGGGGATTCTCCGTAACGTATCATGCCTAAGAAATTTTATCGATTCTCAACGAAGTGAATAACAATAAACTGGGAATTTGCTGGGATTTCGGACATGCGTGTGCGATGGAGGAGTTGGGACAGGAGCGCCCTGTTCCGCCAATGGATTTCATTCGACGCGTGGTTCACTGTCACGTTCATGATTGCAGTCAACAAATCACTCATTTACCGCCAGGAACGGGTCGCGTGCCCTGGGAAGATTATTTACGGCTTCTGTTCGAAAATGGCTTTAGCGGTACCTTCAATATGGAAGTCGTTCCCTACAAGATGAAAAATCCGGCTGATTTTCTCCCTGCGATTGAAGAAAGCGCTGCTTTGCTGAAATCGATCATTCAAAAGGCGAAAGAATAAATTTTTCTGACGAAGTTAAAAATGAGTCAGCCCTGCTGCGGAACTTTTCAGTCAGGGCTTCGTTGCCTTTTTATCGCTCTTGATTTCCCCATTTGAAATTATTGGAAAGAATATGCTGAACAGAAAAGAAATTCACCTCAAGAAATTTCTTCCCATGTCCAGAGAGGAGATGGAACTTCGCGGTTGGGATGAATTGGATATAATTTTAGTTACCGGCGATGCTTATGTGGATCATCCGTCTTTCGGTATTGCCATAATCGGGCGCGTGCTCGAAAAAGCGGGCTTCCGCGTGGGAATTATCGCCATGCCTGATTATAAAAATCCCCAATCAATGACAGTGCTGGGCAAACCCAGATTATTTTTCGGCGTCAGTTCGGGGAATGTGGATTCCATGGTGTCAAACTTCACTTCTTTCAAAATGAGACGCCACGACGATCCGTACGCGCCGGGCGGCGTCGCAGGACATCGTCCCAATCGTGCGGTGATTGTTTATTCCAACTTGGTCAAACAAGTTTATAAAGATGTCCCCATCGTCATCGGCGGCATCGAGGCGTCCATGCGGCGGATGGTGCATTACGATTTCTGGAGCGACAAACTGCGTCGTTCGATTCTGCTTGATAGCCGGGCAGATATTCTTGTTTATGGCATGGGAGAAAAAGCGGTCACGGAAATTGCATTGCGATTAGCTTCCGGCAAAAATTTGAGCGGAATTTCCGGCACTGTTATCGTCGATAAATTTCGTCCTCCGAACTCCATCGAATTAATTCCGGCAAATGAAGCCATGCTATCCCGGCGCAATTTTTATGAATATTTTGACCGGTGGTTCAAAAACCGGTTTAAAATTCAGACCCAGATTTCAGGCGGAAGATATTTGATCCATTATCCGCCATCTCAAGTCAGTAGTGAGGAATTAGATCACTATTACGAATTGGCTTTTACGCGCGAACCGCATCCCAAATATCAGGAAAAAATCCCTGCCTTTGAAATGGTGCAGGATTCGATTACTTGCCACCGGGGGTGCGTGTCCGGATGCTCATTCTGTGCATTGACGCTGCATCAGGGAAAGCAGATTGTCAGCCGCAGCAAAGAATCAATACTTCGCGAAATAGGGGAGATCAGAAAGAACGAAAATTTTCGTGGTCATATTCGCGATATCGGAGGCCCGTCAGCGAATAACTATGCTTTCGATTGTCGCATAAACTGGAACTGCCCCAAAAATAGCTGCATAACTAACGGAAAAGTGTGCAAGAATTTAAAAGTCAATACGCAAGTGTGGCTTGATTTATTGGACGAAGCGGAGCGGCAATCAGGAGTGAAAAAAGTGACTGTGGGCTCTGGGATTCGCTATGATCTGTTCATGCACCATCCAGACGGGAAAAAATTATTGAAACGACTGATCAAATCGCATATCAGCGGTCAGTTGAAAATTGCGCCGGAACATAACCAGAAACACGTGCTGGCGGCGATGAATAAAGAGCAACTTTATTCGCTGGATGCATTCGTCGAGTTGTTCGCCAAAATCAATAAAGAGTTGGGAAAATCACAATATCTCATACCTTACCTCATGTCATGTCATCCGGGAACAACGCTCGAAGATATGAAAAAAATGAGGAGTGATGTGCAACGCATTTTTCATTTTGTGCCGGATCAGGTGCAGGCGTTCATCCCGCTGCCCATGACAATTTCCTCTGTTCAATATTACACCGGACTCGATCCGCTCACCGGTAAAAAAGTTTTTGTGGAAAGAGATTTGAAAAAGCGGCGTGAGCAGCACAGAATATTTTTCTCAGGCAAGAAGAAGCCTAAAAAAACAAAAAAACGGTGAACAAACCGCTCCAATAACTATTTCCTGCTTACAGATTCCTGTCGATGTACCCGCTGAAATCTTTCAATTTTGGCTTGTAACGCTCTTCCATTAGCGGTGAAGAAACTATGAAGTCCGCGGTAGAACGGTTGCAGGCGAGAGGAATGTTGTAAACCGTAGCGATTCGCAACAGCGCTTTTACATCCACGTCATGCGGATGGGGCTGCATCGGATCCCAGAAAAAAATCATCAAGTCGATTTTTTCGTCAGCAATCAGCGCGCCCATTTGTTGATCTCCGCCCAATGGTCCGGATTTCAACCGCGTGAGATTGAGCGTGACTTTTTCGCGATCACTCCCTTCCCGATTTGCTACCGCTTCCTCAATGAATTTCCCTGTTGTGCCGGTGGTGATCAAGTGGTGTTTTTTCAGTGTATTCAAATTGAACAAAACCCACTCTGCCAGATCTTTTTTCATGTTATCGTGTGCGATCAACGCGATGTTTTTTATTTGCATCAATTCTTCCGCTTTCAGATTAAATTGATTTTGTCCTGAAGGTAATGAATCAAAAGGAAAAATTCAAATATTTTTTGAGTTGATGTCTTTTTACGGATATTGCTACCGGACACTTTATAGATTTGCCGCTGATAAACGCGGATTTGCACGGATTTTTAATTTTATCTGGGCTGTCTTTAAACATTCTCTAAAAAATGAATTATAATTAACCAATATGAACAAAAAAGTCCAAACTAACATCGCCAGAATATCTGTTGATTAGTGTAAATCCGTGAGCTCAAAAGATTGTCCGGTAGTGAATGACGAATAAATCTATCCGACGGAATTTGCAGTTTGACTTCTGCATTGCTGCATTGACGAGCGATGCTGTCGCATGAGTCAACCGATTTTTATTGGGAAAATTTGCGCCTCATTTTCCCAACAATATTTCTATAAATCTATTGTATTTCCTTTTACGGAAATATCGACTTGCTTATTTACATCAAAGCGAAAAAGATTTTCAGGCGTTGTCAGCCGGACAAACATCACTTCCTCGATTC
>NATN01000171.1 GCA_002085355.1 Candidatus Zhuqueibacterota bacterium 4484_87
GAAAAACCTTCCTGAATGGAACTCTTCAAATTCACAATGCCCGCAATGGGCTGAATTTCCTGCATGGCGCGCTGTCCGATTTCTTCGAGTACTTGCATGTTGTCCCCAACTATCCGGACATTAACCGGCTCGCGCTTCATTCCTTCAGTCACTTCGATCTGTCTGACACGAACTTGCGTCCCCGGAATTTCCGTCCACTCGCGACGTATCCCCTCCATGATTGATTCAATTTGCGGATAATATTCCTTTTTCAATTTTATGTTTATCATACCATAGTTTGGTTTGAGCTCGCCTCTCACTGAAGCCACGCCGATTGTTGTGTAAAGCTGGCTGATTTCCTCCCTTTGCGCGAGGTTTTTTTCGACTTTTTTTACCCATAAATCTGTTTTCCCAATTGTCGTCCCTTCGGGGAGGATTAATTCTACACGAAATTCTCCCTGATTAATTGTCGGCATTAATTCCACATCCAGCAGCGGCATCAGCATCATAATGCTGACAACAAAAATTATGATAGCAGATAAAATCGTCAGCAATCTGTGCCGCAAACTCCATGAAATAACTTTTTGGTACACTTTTAACATCCGCTCAAACAAAGCCTGCCAACCGCGAAGGACAAATCCCATTTTTGACTGACTGATTTCCGGCTTCATCAAACGATAGCTAAGCATGGGAACAATGGTTAACGCGACGATAATTGAAAGCGAAAGAGCAAAAACAATTGTCAGCGCCAACTCTCCTAACAGCACCGCGAATAAGCCCATTAAAAATGCCAGCGGGAAAAACACAACCACCGACGTCAGTGTTGATGCTGTAATCGCAGTGCCGACTTCGCTCGTTGCGTCCACGACAGTTTTCAACCGATCCTGTGAATGATTCTCCCGCAAATGTCTGAAAATATTTTCAATCACCACGACCGAAGAATCGACAATCATACCCACGCCCAATGCCAGGCCGCCAAGGGAGATCGTATTAATCGTCAAGCCAAAAGTATCAATGAGGAAAAAGGTGGCAATAATGGAAATTGGGATAGAAAGAACGATGATCAGTGTGTTCCGTAAATTTCCCAGAAACAGCAACAGAATGAGAGATGCCAGAATCGCACCGATGGCAGCATTTCTGACTACATTGTTAATGCTATTTTTGATAAAGATCGACTGATCTCTGATGATCATCATCTGGATATCATCCGGCAAAGTCTTCTCAATCTTTTTTAGTTCATCTTTCACCTCATCGCACATGGTAACGGTGTTCCCGCCACTTTTTTCACGAATTGACAAGCCAATTACCGGCTCTCCGTTCAAGCGAATTATCGTCTCCTGTTCTTTATTTTTCAATTGAACTTTTGCCACATCTTTCAAGCGAATCGGCTTGCCACCGGGCGCAGCGATGATCAGGCTTTCAATATCATTTATTTCCCGAAATTTTCCCGCGGTACGCACGAAATAATTTTTTCGTCCTGTTTTCAGTTTGCCCGCCGGAATGTCCATATTTTCCGAAGCCAAAACACCGGAAATTTGACTCAGGCTCAAACCATACGCCGCTAATTTGCCACCATCCACTTCGACGACGATCTCCTGATCATATCCGCCAAAAGCCTGTACTGTCGCCACATCTTTCAAATGCAAAAATTTATTTTTCAATTTTGTCTCTACATAATCTCTGAGTTCATTCAAACCGCGCTTATCGGAACGAAAACCCAATTCGATGCCGGGGGGTAAGAAATCTTGCACTTGCAACACTTTGGGATCCAGCGCGCCTCGCGGAAATCTGCTTCGCGCCTTGTTTGCCCGTTCCTGCACCTTAACTTTTGATTCCTCGAAATCGATTCCCCAGCCGAATCGCACATAAACCTGGCACATTCCTTCCATACAGGTTGTTTCAATTTCTTCCACGTCATCGATGGTGCTAAATTCTTCTTCTAACGGTTTGGCGATCTGTTCTTCGATCTCCTCCGGGCCTGCGCCAGGGTAAGGCGTCATCACAATCAAGGTCGGCGCCACAAATTCAGGCCAAAAAGAAACCGGGATGCGCGGAATGGAAAGGATACCCAGAAAAACGATACTCAGTGTAAAAAGAATTGTGCCCACATTCTTTTTAATGCTAATTTCTGCCAATTTCATCTTATTTTTCCTCGATTATTTTCACCAGAGTTGCGTCGGATAACATATTTTGCCCCATGACCACGATCTGATCACCGGATTTCAAATCACCTGTTACCTCCACCATTGAATCCAGAAATTCTCCTGTTTCCACGCTGATCAAACGGGCGCGATTCTGCCGAATTGCATACACGAATCGTTCGACTCCGCTCTTGATTATTGCATCGAGCGGGACAACTAATCCGCTGCGGGAGCCGACTGTCAATTTCGCGCGGGCAAACATCCCCGGGCGCAATCGTCCGGCGGAATTATTCACTGCTACTTTGACGGATAACATTCGGGAACGGGAATCTATCACAGGGCTGATTTCCCTGATTTTTCCTGAAAAACTTTCGCCGGGAAAGGCGTCCAGCAATAGTGTAATTTCCATTCCCTTGCTGATCTCGGAAAAATATCTTTCCGGCACATCAAGCCGAACATCGATTGGATTTAGTTTACTGATTTCATAAGCCGGAGTTTGCACGTTCACCCGATCGCCCACATTGACGATGTCGCGAGTGATGACTCCCGAAGTAGTCGCTTTGATTTTCACATTGGCGTACTCCATGCCCGGGATATCCTGTTTGACTTCTGCGAGCACCTGATCTTTTTTCACCCGCTCGCCGCTTTTTGCAAATTCTTTCACTACCAGTCCGCCTGCTTTGGGAAAAATAGTCACTTTATAAAAAGGCACTACTTCGCCTGATACGGTGATGGCCAAATTTATTGTCTGCTCGTTGACAACTTCTACATTCACAGGTACAGCTTTTTCAAAGATCTCTTCAGTAGTCTGCTGGTCATTTTTCTTTCCGCAAAAAGAAATCAGCAGCAGTGAAACCAGAAATAAAACTATCAATCTGCGCATTTATTTTCTCCTTAAATAAGTATCTTTTATTTTCCCAAATCAAATTTAAAAAATCAGTGAAGCGCCACCTCGAACCAGGAAAAATCTTCAGTGGCGCGACAGATCGCCAGTTTTGCCATGATGTGATTAAAAATCGCCTGCACATGCAGGAGCTCCGCCTGGTTGAGCATTTGCTGAGCATCAAGCACATCCAATGACGCCACCAGACCATCGCGATATTGAATTTCCGCGGTTTTTAATGTTTCGCGGGCAAGGCGAATGTTTTCTTTCTGTGCGGCAATTTTTGCTTCTGCTTGTCGCAAAGCGATAATTGCTTCCTGCATTTGCAATTTTATATTTTCTTTCGCCTCTTTTTCCTGTTCCAAAAGTGCCTCATAATCGAGTCGCGCTTGAGCCACTTTTTTGTTTGTGGCAAACCCGTCAAAAAGCGGAAAAGCGAGCTGAACGCCAGCGTTATAATTATCGACAAACTTATCCGGATCCATTGGGTCAAATCCGTTAGTCACATTGTACCCGGAAAAGAAAAACAAACTCGGCTTATTGCCGCTGTTCGCCAGCCGCATTTGTGACTGTGACATCTGCTGGCGTAATCGCAGCCCCTCCAAGTCGGATCGGTGCGCCAGCGCTGTTTCTATCAATTTTCCCTCGTCAAAATCCACCGCCTCGTAACGAATGGAATCAGCCAGAACGATCTTTTCCGCTCCTTTCCCGATAAGTTTGCCCATAAAAATGAGACTCTTCTGCAAATTCCCCCGTGCATCCTGCAATTGAGTCCGGGCATTTTTTAACTGTACTTCCGCTTGCATCATTTGCAATCGCGGAGCGATCCCGGCGTCAAATTTTTTCTTGCTGACATCAAAATGGTGCTGAGCCCGCTCAACATTTGACTCGTGCAACCGAATGACTTCCTCGTTCAATAGCACAGCATAATATCCTTGCAAGACCTGTGCGGTGAGCGAAAGACGTTGCTGATGTTGTTGTAATTGCGAGAGAGAAGCACCGGCTTGTGCCAGCTCTATCGTGCTGCTCACTCTGCCCCAGGTGAACAACGGTAATTGCAGCTTAAGATCAACAGAGACACGATTGGGCGTACCAAATTGGAATTTTTTCGTTTCTCCCGCTCCCATGGGAATGGAAAAAGATGTGATCTTGCCAATTCTGGTGTACATGCTGCTCAGCGTCAAGCTGGGCAGACGTTGCGCCCTGGATTCCGCCAACGCTGCTTTTGCAGACTGCACTGAATAACCGGACGCTTTCAACAAATGACTTTTTGAAAAAGCCAATTTAAGACAGTCATCCAGCCTCAATTTGGCCTGCGCAAAAGCAAACGAGAACGATAACAATAAAACACTAAAAAAAATAATCAACTTCGTTTTTCTCATGGCAAACTCCTGCCGTTTGTATTTTCTGTTCAGGAATTTATTTCTGTAAAATGATATTTTTCCACAATGCGTTGTATCTGCTCAAAAGAATCGACCAGTAATGTTTGATCTTTTTCATCCAACATTTCCAGAATAGTCCGGTAATATTCCTTGATCCGATCCCCCTGATTTCTGATGAGCTTGACTGCCCGAGGCGTTAAGACAAGGCGCGTCTTGCGTTTGTCCTGCGGATCATTTTCCCTTTTCAGCATCTGTTGCTGCACCAGGCGATCAATTATTTCACTGGTACTGCTCTGCGCAATATTCAGTTGCTGCCTCAACTCATTGACGCTCAGCGAGCCAAAATGATGGACCACCATCAACACCCTGAATTGTGCCAGAGAAAAATCTGACACGCGCGACACATCTACTGCCATATTGTGGAAAAAATGCATCACTGAAATGAACGACTTGTAAAACCGTTCCATATTTTCATTTATCTTCTTATCCATTGTCAAACTCCGCATTCTATCGGTTTCCGATATATCGGTTTCCGATAAAATATTAAATTTTTTCTTAATTGTCAAGTATTTTTTTGCGGGCACTGAATGTCCCCCAAAATTTCCGAGTACTTCTTACGCTGAACAATCTTTTTTGACTTCTTTTTTTTGCAGTTCCGAATTTTTATTTCGCTCCTTCAGAGCCCATTATGTGTGTTCCATAAAGGGAACGTATTCCGATTTTTCTTGTCTGATTCATGGGGCGTTGCCCCATGCTAATTTATGACGCCCTTTCAGGGCTTACGCCAACGGCGTAACATAATTTAGCCGAGGGAAACACCCTCGGTTTAAGAGACACACCGCAGAAAACTAAGCGCTGAAGGCGTGAGATAATAAAAAGGAAAGTCCTTTATTACATCATGTACATCTTATTTATCCTGCCAAAATAGATTTTCCATACAAATCGCCATAGAGCCGAAAGAATCAACCTCCTGGCAAACAGGAAATTTTTCAAATTTAATTTGACATTTATCCCTAAAAATCTTATCTTAATTTTGAGCTTAAATGCAAAACTACATATCATGGACATTGAACTATAAACTACCAATTCTACGGAGAAAATATGGTTTCAAACAGACCTGAAATTTTGACAACTACGGTCGGTTCATATCCGGTTCCGGCGTGGCTGGCAGCAAATCCGTCGGAGCAGGCATTGATTGACGCGATTCGCGTGGTCATTGATACGCAACGTCAAGCGGGAATCGACCTGCCCACAGACGGCGAACTCTATCGTTTTGATATCAATCACCCTGAAACCAATGGCATGATCGACTATTTTGTCAGGCCTCTCAAAGGAATCCGCACGCAGATCGGCAGGACAGATTGGATTGAATTCTCGCACAAAAAAACTATGGGGTTCCGCTTGCAACCCGCCGGAGTAGTGGAAGCGGAAATAGAAGAAGGAAGTCTCAATCTCTATCGCGACTGGCTGCGCACTTATCGCATCGCCGGAGAGAATTTCAAATTTACTTTAACCAGCCCTTACATGTTAGCGCGCACCTTGCTCGATCGATATTATAAAAATTTTGAGAAACTCACCTTGCGGCTCGCTGATGTTCTCGCCGAACAGGTGCCGGATCTGAATTGCAAATGCGTACAAGTTGACGAAGCGAATATCACCGGGAACCCTGAAGACGGAGACCTCGCTGCTGAAGCGATCAACCGAATTCTCGATAAAATCCCGGTTGAAAAAGCTGTGCACTTTTGTTTTGGCAACTATGGTGGGCAAACAATTCAGCAGGGAAACTGGAAAAAATTAATCCGTTTTCTGAATCAATTACGAGCTGATCATCTGGTGCTGGAACTCGCTCATCGCCCGGAAAACGATCTGGATGCGTTGCAAGAAATCGATGAAAAGATTGCGCTCGGCATCGGC
>NATN01000016.1 GCA_002085355.1 Candidatus Zhuqueibacterota bacterium 4484_87
CTACAAACGTTGAACGGTTGCGGCGTTTGATTTCCGCATTGAATGTAGGGAATGCATATATGCATTCCCTACGGGCAAAACCAACCATCAAAGAATGGGTTGGGCTCTGTGCTCTTTGCGCCTGCTCTGTGCGCTTTGCGGTTAAAAAAACAACTTCTGCGGCGTTTGAATGGCGGTAGGAATGCAAATTTGCATTCCCTACAGAGCGTTTTGCGGTTAAAAAAATTAAACCGCAAAGATCGCGAAGAATGCACAAAGCGCACAAAGAAAAAACAATAAATTAGCTGGGTGGATGGGCTTTGTGATTTTTGCGCCTGCTCTGTGCGCTTTGCGGTAAAAAATAAAAACCGCAAAGACCGCCAAGGATGCGCAAAGCCCGCAAAGGAAATGCAAAAGATGGTTGGAAACCTCCGGCAAAAAAAAATTTTTATCTTGACATTCTGATATAAATTTGTTATTATATTTACTAAGAGAACTGAATTTTTATCTAAAAAACTTCAGGCGCCCCATGGAGCTTTCTTTCACAGGAATCGTTTACTTGCCAATTTCCCTTGGCTTGTTCATTATAGCGTTCCGATTTTACAAAGAGTGGACCATTTTCAAAGAAAACGAAGCCTTGATTTATTTCAGGCTTTTTTTATTATTTTCTATAGTGTGCTTTTCGGGGGCTCTCGCAGGAACTGTCTTTGCGCACCACCCTGAAGGAATACGATGGTCTCTTATTTTAAGCTCATATATTTTGGCAATTACAATCGGGTTGCTGGGCTACTTGATTGTATTCTACCGTTTTCCTCAAATATCTCCCTGGGTTGGCTTTTTTATAATTTTTAGTTTTGGAATTTTTACATCAATTCTCACAACAACGGCTGACATTCATCCAGAATTGGAATCGAGCGGTGGAATTTTCTGGGGAATGCCTTTTTACATCAATATGCTGCGCTTCTTTCTGTACCTCTCCGGCATTGGGCCTCTCATTTATATCATGTTGAAGCACAAGGTGAAGAAAGCCGCTGACCGGGATACTAAAATGAAGTACATTTTTCTGGTCGCGTTTTTCGGCTTTGTGTTTGTTGTTGTGACAGTTGATTTTGTCATAGAACCTATTTTTCAGATTCGCGCACTTGCCAGTGAACTGGCTATTTTGCTTTTACTGGTGATGTTCACCATTGCCTATTTTTATTTTATGGAACGGGTTGTCTCCAAGAGCGAGAAGCGGTTTCGGCGATTGGTTCAGAATATGAGCGACATGATTTGTCTGTTAAGCTCTGATGGCACTATTGACTATGCTAATCCCGCACAAAGCCAGGGCTTGGAATTTGAGATGTCTGAAATAGTCGGCAAATCTTTCCTGACCTTTGTTCATCGGGATGACAGGGAGTTGGTAAAGAAGTTCATATTTGGGGATCAGATAGATGGAGGAAACGAGAGAGTCGAATTTCGCGTAGTTACAAAGGGAAACGAAATCAAATGGGTGGAAACAGCCGGATTCTTTTTCCTTGATTCCGAAGCAGAAGCCGATGAGGTAGGCAAGCTTGTTCTGGCGAGTCGAGATGTGACAGATCGAAAAATCGCCGTGGAACACCTCAATCAATCACTCGAAGAAAAGAGAATCTTAATTTCCGAAATTTATCATCGCGTGAGGAATAATCTGGCGACAGTTATCGGGTTGCTGACAATCCATGCTTCGCGATTGACAGATGAACATACGAAATCCGTACTGCTCGATACAAAGAACAGAATTTTTTCCATGTCGCTTGTACACCAATTGCTGTACCAAACAAAAGATTTGTCTCAGATAAATCTCAAAGATTACGTGGAAAAATTAGTTCATAATTTATCCAAAGTGTTGCGCGTCTCTGAAAAGGTTAAAATTCATTACGATTTAGAAGATATTATGCTGAATATTGAGGTTGCTGTTCCGTGTGGATTGATCATTCACGAATTGGTAACCAATTCTTTCAGACATGCTTTTAAAGAAAAGACCGTTGGGAATCTTTACATTGAAACAAAGACGATCGGAGATAATTATTATCAAATGGAAATACGAGATGATGGGAGAGGTATCAGCGAGAATGTCAGCGATGAGTCTGCTGAAGCATTAGGCTTCAAATTGGTCAATAGTCTCGTTGCGCAAATTCAAGGAGAACTAAAAATCAGGAATGATCATGGCACGGATATAGTGATTACATTCAGAAATCGTTGAAATTCGGAGTCACCTTAATTCTACAAAAAGATAATTGCTAAAATATCACAAAAAAGCCCAAAGGATTTATCCCGAGGGCTTTTTCATATTTAGCTTTGCAAATCTCTGTTCGGATTAAATTTTACTCAATGCCTGATCCAAATCTTCGCACAAATCATCGGCGTCTTCGAGTCCCACGGAGAGACGGACTGTTTGCGGGAAAAAATTGGATTTTTCTTTGTCTTCATCGGACACATCAAGATGGGTGTGGAACCAGGGTGATTCTGCCAAAGATTCCACGCCACCAAGAGAAACTGCGAGCCCGAAAATTTTCAGATTATCCAAAATTTTGTACGCTTCTTCTTTGCCGCCTCTGGGGTCAAATGTGATCATCGAGCCGGGACCTTCGCACTGTTTTTTGTAAATTTTATACTCAGTGCTGTTTTCATCATAAAAATCAGGATAGATAATCCTTTCCACTTTCGGGTGCTGTTTGAGAAAATTGGCGACTTTTTTGGCGTTCTCCTGCGCCCCCAAAACTCTGACTTCAAGTGTATCAAGAGAACGATACAGCAACCAGGCGTCAAATGCGGACGGCGTCGGTCCGGTGCCTATTCTCATGGATTGGATTTTTCGCGCTCTATCGGCATCCCGATCCACGACAAAGCCGGCGATAAGATCGGAATGACCTCCCAGCGATTTGGTGCCGGAATAAATAACCATGTCCGCGCCATGTTGGAACGGATGCTGGAGTACCGGAGACATGAATGTATTGTCAACACCAAGAATGCCATCGGAGTGAGCATGTGTAAGGTCGGCGATAGCTTGAATGTCCACCATTGCCAGACTTGGATTTGCCGGCGTCTCGATGAAAACCATGCTGGTTTTTTTACCGTATTTTTTTAGGGCTGCTTCTACTTCGTTCAAATCCGTCGCATCCACCGGAACAATATTTAAATCCAATTTTTGCGGCAGTACATGGCGGAACATGTGATCTGTGCCTCCGTAAACCGGATAGCCAAAAATTAACGTATCGCCGGGATTGCACACAGTCATCACAGCCGTGAAGATAGCGGATAATCCGCTGGGGAAATAGATCGCTTGCGGATTTTCTGCTCCCAATTCCAGACATTGCAATCGATCGCAAAGCATAATGAAGTTTGGATTGGAAACGCGAGTGTAAATAGGCCATTCGTCTTCCGGGGCAAGCGGCTCTTCAAAACCGAAAGCGCGACGGAACATTCGCTCCAGTTTGAGAGCGCTTTCAGTAGAAAATGTAGAAACTGAGAAGATTGGCGGGCGCACGGCGCCCATGCTGAGAAACGGATCATAACCGATGTGGGCTGCCCTGGTGCGCGGTTTCCAATGCTTTGGTGGCTCTTTCCAATTTCCTTTTCCCATTATTTAATTCTCCTTATTAGAAAGTGAAAATCGTTTAATTGATTATTTTTCACAGATGATAATTTGCTTCAAATCATCACCAAAAAAGACATATTTGAATTTTCATTTTAGATTAATGGACTTACTTATCGGCAAATGTCTCAGGATGATAAATTTTTGCCCTTTACCACATCGGATGTGAATTTTTCAATATCTGCCATTGAGTAAATTGGTGTGGCTCCTTCAAATTGAGCAACAAACGCACCTATCAGATTACTTTGTCTCGCTATTTCTTCCAAAGGTCTGTTTCGCAAGAAATAATGAACCAATCCGGCTGAAAATGCATCACCGCATCCGGTCGTATCTCGAACATCAACTTTAATGCCGTCTTCTTTAACAATGTCGCTACCATTCGTCAATATGCACCCTTGCTCACCCAGGGTGAGGGCGGCAAGTTTTAAATCAAATTCCTCAACAAGTTCGATCAGAAAATCAATATCTGATTTTTCGGGTGACAGATTTATTCTCAGAATAGAAAGTTCACCATCGTTCAGTTTAGATAGTCAAATGCCACGTCGGTATGACAATTAAAGCGCGGTTTGCCGTTTTTATCCAATGTCACTTCGACGGTGCCGGTAATTTTTTTATCATCAACTTGAAGAAAATCCGCCTTTATTTTTCGGGTGATAAGCGCCTGCTTGATTTCTTCTCCCAACGGATCATTGCCCACGCGGCTTAATACAGTCCCTTCATCACCAAGTTGTGCGCAATGCATTGCAAAGTTCGCAGGTGCGCCGCCCAAATATTTTTTATCAGTGTAAATATCCCACAAAATTTCTCCAAGTCCGACGATGCGAAATATTTTTTCTGGCACTTTTTTCCTCGATTTTGCTATTTAATTTGGAAATGGATGTTTCTCAATGTCTCGAATTCCCGCCATTTCGGCTTTTTGTCAAGGAATTGCTGCGACGGGAAGAATTGCGATTCAATAATTGTGACAGCGTGTCCGGCGTCACGGAAATGGTGTCCGGCTCATTCGCTGGTGCGCGAAAATCTTTAATCGGCAACCGGGTTCCTGCCTTTAGTGCGACTTGTTGCGCGCCGGGATAATTTTCAGGAACAATTTCACCTGTGACCGGATCAACATAGACAAAAATGATACCTTCCGGGATGGAAAATGTTCGATATCTTTCACCTGCGTGAGCTTGTCGCATGAAATTGACCCAGATAGGAATTGCCGCACTCCCACCTGTGAGTTCCCTGCCTTTTTTGTCTTTTATTGGACGGAAATCATCAAATCCGACCCAGACAGCAGTGACCAATTGCGGAGTGAATCCGACGAACCAGGCATCCCTGCTATTGTCTGTAGTACCGGTTTTACCTGCGCATGGTCTGTTGAACCCCAGGCGGCGCACATTTTTGCCGGTACCATTTTCAACGACAGAAGTCAACATGTCGAGCACGAGGTAAATGCTTTGCGGGTCAATCACCTGGCGACTTTGGTTATTAAATTCGTTTAAAATTGTACCTTGCGGATTTTCAATATATTTGATCAATAGCGGTTCGCGATTTATCCCGCCATTTGCAAAAGGACAGTAAGCCCGGCACAACTCAAGTGGTGAGACGCCGACAGTTCCCAGCGCCAGTGACGGAAGCGGCGGCAGCGGACTTTCAATGCCCATAAGTCGCGCATAGCGGACGACAGTTTTCGGTTGAATATCAGCAATGAGTTTCGCCGCGACGATATTCACGGAATTTGTGAGGGCTGTCTTCAGCGTGATCGGTCCGCGATAGCGGTGGTCATAGTTCGGCGGGGACCATTTTTGATTGTCAAAAGTGAAAGTTACCGCCGAATCGACAACAATGCTCGCCGGATTATATTTTCCGATGTCAATCGCTGCCAGATACACAAACGGCTTAAATGAGGACCCAGGCTGCCGATTGTTGCTGATAGCGCGGTTGAATTGGCTCACACTCCAGTCTCTGCCGCCAATCATGGCTTTGACTTTTCCGTTACGCGGATCAATCGCGACAAGCGCTGCTTGAAGATAATTTTTTTTCTCTTCAATGGTGGCAAGGCCATAATCCTGAAATCCCAGCCTTTTATCCAATTTTTGTAATTCTTCTTGCACTGCTTTTTGTGCAAAATTTTGCAAGCGAATATCAACGGTAGTGAATATTTTTAAACCGCCGTACGAGAGAATTTCCGGATTGTATATTTTTTCCACCTGGTTTTTTACATGATCCAGAAAGTAACTCGCCTTGCCGTACAATAAGTTGAGCCGTTTTAGTTCAATTGGTTCAGCAAGAGCCTGTTCCATCTCTTCCTGTGTGATAAATCCGATTTTCACCATACGGGAGAGCACAATTTTCTGGCGTTCCTTGGCAATGTCGAAATTGAGATAGGGATTATAACGCGTAGGCCAGCGCGTGAGATTTGCCAGAAATGCGGCTTCTGCTAAAGATAATTCATCAGCGTGTTTGGCAAAGTAGGTCTGTGAAGCCTGCTCGACGCCAAATGAATTTGATCCAAAGTCGATTTGGTTGCAATAGGCTTCTAAAATTTCTTCTTTGCTGTATCGCGTTTCAATCTGACAGGCGATGAGCAGTTCTTTGAATTTTCGGCTCCAACTGCGGTCGAAAGTGAAAAACATATTTTTTGCCAATTGCTGAGTGATACTGCTGCCGCCACCCTGACGACGCAACGTTTTCAAGTGCATAAATATAGCCCGCAGCAATCCTTTTTTATTCCAGCCATGATGCTTGAAAAAATCCGTATCTTCCATTGCCAGAATGGCTTTGACCAAATAGGGCGATATTTGCGATAAAGTAACGGATTGACGATTTGTCAAAGATAGGATAAGCTCTCCATTATCCGCATAGATCTCAGTCGGCGAGCTTAACGCCATGTCGCGCAAGTTATCTGGTAGTCTGGGCAAAGACAATGCAATAAGCAAAAATACGATAATTAAAAGCAGAGAACCGATTCCGGCGCTCAACCAAACAATTTTCTTTTTATTTAAATTCATCATATTCATTCTCTCGATATTGCCGCTCCGGGAAATGCAAATTCAATTCAGGAAAAAGCTCATTCAAATGCGATATCAAATAATTTGCTGCTAATTCACTGGCTTCAAAAGTGTAAATTTCTGTATAAATCCCCTGCTTTACTTCAAAACCAAGAAGAACGGAATGATCGATGGAATAGCGGGAGATACCGACCTTCTGGATATTTTCATCCCATTGGATGAGTTGGTAGGGATTATTTATTAGTTGCAATTTTACAGAATTAGGCAAATCGTCAAACGCAGAAAAAAACTGGTCTGCTGAAAAGGTTCTGTTGGCAAAAAAGTCCATTGAATCAAGCGAAGCCGTCTGTTCGGTTTGTTGGTGGGGGAAGTTGTACAGTACAAGCAGTGAAGGATATGTGTCCATTAAGAGCTGCTTGTCACCGTCTAAAAAATAGAATGCGAGATTGTTTTCTTCTTTTATTATTTTTGTCCACGCCCATTTTCGACTGTGAGAGAGACGCAATAAATCAAACGGAGAAATGATGTCAAAAGAATAGCGCGGTGGAATCTGGCTGTAAAGTTCTTTGAATTTTTTCGCGGAAAGCACAACATTCTTTTTTTTGTCTAATTGCTGTTGTAATTGAAACAGATCTTTGACTTCAGTAATTTCTACTTTGGGTTCTTTGACATTTTGTGAAATTTGCTGAAGTTGATCGCTGGCTTTTTGATCTTTCAGATTCAGCTCCCAGATTGTACCGGATTTAGGGCGAAAAGAGTTGGTAATTTCCAGCGCATTGCCGATGATAATTTCAATAAAATCCGCTGAATATTCTACGATGAAAAAAAGCGCGACAATAGCGATCACAAGAGCACGCTTAGGTGTGAGATGTTTTTTGAGAGAAAATTTTTCCCTTAATTTTGGTTTTTCCTGATTTGTCTCTTCGGGCGAGAAATTTTCCATATTTTGATTTCTGTCGTTTATGAAAATTGCTGAGCTTGAATGATCTTGTTTTATTAGATTGTTGCTATTCAGCCACCGAGACTCGGAGGACACAGAGATAATTATTTTTTTCAAAAAAATATGTGTCAACTAACATGAAAAGGTACGGGTACAAATGAAATTAAGAAAATTAAAAAGAGCAAATAACCGATAATGCGTCTTTTGAAATCTATCTCGTGGAAATCATCCAGTGGAAGAGGATGACGAAACCCGAACCAGATTAAAAGCAAGACAAGTAATATCCAACCCTGATACCACAGGGCGCAAATAACAATAAATGCAGCCAGTGCAAATTTATAAATAGTCTGACTTTTTCTTCCGAACAGTGCATAGAGCACGTGGCCGCCGTCGAGTTGTCCGATGGGGAGCAGATTCAACGCTGTGACAAAAAGTCCCGCCCAGCCGGCATAAGCCATAGGGTGGAGCATGGTGTCGAAGCCTTCCGGCTCTGGTCCTAAAATAAACTCAGCCATTTTGGAAAATAAAAACGATTCGCCCAGATACAAATTAAAGCCCTGTGTTTGCACTTTGGGTATAAAGGTGGATAATTTTAGACCGATAATGAGCACGGGAATGGTGACAACAAGTCCGGCAATAGGACCAGCGGCACCCACGTCAAAAAGCGCTTTCCTGTTCGGGATTGGAGATTTCATACGAATGAAAGCGCCCATTGTTCCGAACGGCTCCAATGGCACGGGAATGAAATAGGGGAGCGTGGCGTCGATGCGATATTTCCTGCACATCAGATAGTGCCCCATTTCATGCGACAGCAAAATTGCAATGATTGATAGCGAATATGATAAACTATTGACATAATAGGTCGTCAGGATTGTGAGCAAAAATAAAATAATATTTATTTGAATTCGCTTTCCTTCGACGCGTTGCAGCAATGATTTTTTGGATGTCGTTTGAGAAAAATCGGGATATCTGTAATCGTGATTGTCATTGCTCATAAAAATTCCTTTTTCTTTCACCAGAACCTGCTTTTCATTCCGTTACAACAATGATTTCATCGTTACGCTGCATGTGAAGGACTTCTCCGGCATTTCCGTTCCTGATGGCGATTTCCAGAAACCCTGCGCTGCCGGGCAAGGCGATCAACTCGCCTTCTGCAACTTCAGCGTATGAGTTTGACAATTTTTCTATTGTATTAGTTCCAATCTTAATTGATAAAATTCGCTTGTTTTTCAGTTGAGTTGACGGAATATTGGTGATCAGATTTCCAAAATGATCGATGTGAATAACATTGCCTCTAATTTGGTGCTTTTTAATGATGGGGATTGAAATTCTGCCACGATCGTAGTCGCTAATTTGCCTGCCAAATTGTTCGGGAACAATATCGGAAGCAAGGTGCGCTGCAATGGGAGCAAAAATATCTCTGCCATGAAAAGTGTGGCTGATTTTATTAAGAAAATAGTTGTGGTTTTCGGCTTCGAAAACCCGGAGCACATGATTTTCGTGAAAAATGTATTTGAGAAGAGAATTATCCGGAGCTATAAAAAGATAACGTTCAGTTTCGGCGATGAGAATCCTGCGTTTGCTTCCCACGCCGGGATCAACAATTGCTAAATGAATGGTGCCATCCGGAAAAAAACGATAGCTATTGCGCAAAATAAAGGCTCCTGAATCGACATCTTGGGGCGGTATTTTGTGAGAAATATCAACAATGCGGGCTGGAGGATGAATGTTCAAAATCACACCTTTCATCGTTCCCACAAAACCATCTTCATCGCCGAAATCAGTGAGCAGAGTGATCAATTTGTTTGGAATTGGCATGGTGAAAAGTTGTAAATTAATTGAATTGGAAAATGCTAAACGAATTTTGTAAACACAAATTTTTCATTCCGAAAAATAAATTCAGAAAGCGTTCAGGGATAGTTTTAAGATGAACAGGAATCAATAATTGCTTTTTAGGAAAATTCCCCGTGATTGCTCAATTCAAAGTAAAATGACAAATAATCGTTCAATTGGTACCCTAAATGTTTTGCCAAGATGTCGAGCGAATAGGTAGCAATATTCGCGACGCTGAAGTCTATTTTATTGGTTAAAAAAGAATGGTTGACAGTTTTCAGATAATGACCGCAATTGTCGCACGCTTCAATTCGATAAGGTTTGCCGTCGCTCAGAAAGAGCAGTTTTTTTTGTTTGGGATCATGAGTTAAACAAAAAGGGCATTTATCAGCCGAAAATTGCCATGTTGAATTACAACGCCGACACCAGAGAGTGCGAACTTCCTGCTGTTCGTCTATTTCAGAAAATGCAGGCGTGCTGCCGCAAACCGGGCACGTTGGCTCATTCCAGCGTGTATGTTCTATGCGTTCTGAAAAAGTTTCTGCGCTCAGTTCAAAGAAAGGAGCGCTCACTAATTCAGTAAAAATTTTGAGAAATTTTACAGTGATGTCATAGCTTTTACTGAATGATGCGAATTTTTTATCATCGTTGGCGATCAGGGCAATCATAAATTTTTTCAATGAAAAACGGCGTCGGTCATTCAGTTCCTGAAGCCGCAACAATTCTTCTTTTTTCCAATAAGCAAATTCACGCAAGACCGGAAAGACAAGGTCAAATAATTGTTCAAAGGCGCCGTCGTCAATGTCCTGAAACAAATTGTCCTTCAAAATTGGTTGATGCTGTAAAAGTTTTGCAGAAACGTCAATTTTATTAAATTTTTGAAACGGGACAGCCGCGGATAGCAGATGCATACATTTCACGTGAGTGTTGAAAAGTCTCTCATGAAAGTCTATGTAAAATCTCGAAAATCGTTGCACGTTATCCGATTGATTTTGCATTCTTGCCTGCCCTGAAAGATGCAGCCCTGAGACCGTTCGACAGATTTATTGCCGCTAACGATGACAGATGTGTGCAGTGTCCGTGTTGAAAGTTTTTCGTTCTTTTTTGATAGCGCGCGCCTGATTTTATGCACAAAAATGATAAAAACGACAGCGGTATCGTCATAAGAATTTATGATTTTACTGAATGATTCCCCCTTAAAAAATACCTGATAAATTTAATTTGAAAATTTGACCTTCAGTACAATTAAAAGAAAAGAAATCACCCGGCAATCGAAATTGCCGGGCAAGTAATTTTTGCAAGTTTATTTATCCGTCAACGCTTCAATTCCGGGAAGCTTAATTCCACCCAAAAATTCCAGCGATGCTCCGCCGCCAGTGGAAACATGCGTTACCTGATCAGTCTTGCCCGCTTTTTTGAGGGCAGAGGAAGAATCACCGCCGCCGATAACTGTGATTGCACCTTGTTGAGTAATTTTAGCCAGGATTTCGGCGATACGAATGGTTCCTTTAGCAAATGCGTCAATTTCAAACACTCCCATTGGCCCGTTCCAGACAACTGTTTTTGCCTCTGAAAGTACATTCTCAAAATTGGCGATCGTCTTGGGGCCGATATCCACGCCAGCCCAGCCGTCGGGGATAGCAGCATCATCGGTGGTTTTGATGGCTGCGTTTTCGGAAATCTCATCTGCTATGACATGATCAACAGGCAGGTGGAGCGCAACGCCCTTGGCAGCCGCTTTTTCCTGAACTTGTTTCGCCAGATCGATTTTGTCGGCTTCGAGCAGTGAGTTGCCGATGGGAATGTTATTGGCTTTCAAAAACGTGTAGCTCATGCCGCCGCCAATGAGAAGGGCATCGACTTTTTCCAGCAAATTATCAATGACGTCGATCTTGCCGGATATTTTCGCTCCGCCCAGAATGGCGACAAGAGGCCGCTTCGGAGATTCAATGGCGCCGCCCAGATATTTTAATTCCTTTTCGATCAGATAGCCGGCTGCACATTGATCAAAATATTTTGTCACGCCTTCAGTGGATGCATGTGCGCGATGGGCTGTACCGAAAGCATCGTTGATGTAAACATCTCCCAGTCGCGCCAGTTTCTTTGCAAATTGCGGTTCATTTTTCGTCTCTTCCTCGTGAAAACGCAGATTTTCCAGCAGCAAAACATCGCCGTTTTTCATTTCTGATACGGCTGCTTCCACTTCTTTGCCAATACAGTCGTTGACGTATTTCACTTGTTTACCCAGCAAACGGGATAATTCCTCCGCCACAGGCTCCATGCGCATCTTTTCAATTACTTTTCCCTTTGGCCTGCCCAGATGAGACATTAGAATCGCCTTTCCGCCGGAGTCAATTATCTTTTTGATCGTGGGCAAGGCTGCTTTGATCCTTGTATTGTCCGTAATTTTCAGATTTTCATCCAACGGAACATTGAAATCAACTCTCACTAAAACGCGTTTTCCATCTAATCTTAAATCATCGATTGTCAGTTTTTTCATTTCCTTCTCCTTCTACCATCTTTCAATCTCATTTTTTTCGGTACCCATCAATTTTATGGTATCAGTGCATATCAATAGATGTCGTCATTTCAATTCACCGATCAAATTCTGTCTGTTTAATTTTAAAGCAGACTATGTTGTTTGGCAAAATAGGTCAATTCATCTCGAAAGTTCGGATGCGCTATTTTAATCAGCGCTTCTGCGCGGCGGCGCAGACTTTTTCCGTGCAAATAGGCGACACCGTACTCAGTGACTACGTAATGAACATCACCACGAGAGGTGACAACACCGGCGCCTTCTTTGAGATGCGGAACAATTTTGCTGATCTTCCCGTCTTTTGTTGTTGACGGAAGCGCAATAATTGGCTTTCCGCCCTCTGAACGCGCCGCACCACGAATGAAATCAACCTGTCCGCCAAAACCGGAGTAAATTCTGTATCCGATTGAGTCAGAACAGACCTGACCGGTCAAATCCACTTCAATGGCAGAGTTAATAGCGACCATGTTGTTATTCTGGCCAATGATGAACGGGTCATTCGTGTACTCTACCGGGTGCATTTCAAAAAGCGGATTATTGTGAGTGAATTCGTACAATCTTTTAGTTCCCAGCAGAAACGTGGCAACAACCTTGCCAGGATGAAGCTTCTTTTTAGCGCCCGTGATCATCCCTTTTTCGATTGCTTCCATCACTCCGTCGGATACCATCTCGGTGTGGATTCCCAGATCTTTTTTATTGTCCATGGCACGCAATGCGGCGTCCGGAATTCCTCCAATGCCCATTTGCAGCGTAGATCCATCTTCGACTAATTCTGCGATGTACTGACCGATTTTCTTTTCAACTTCACTGGGAGGATTGAGCTGTAGTTCCGGTAAATCTGCCGTGTGCTCAACTATCTTTTCAGCACGCGAAATGTGAATGAAACAATCGCCCAGAGTGCGTGGCATTCTTTCATTGACCTGAATGATCAATTTTTTCGCCTTTTCGGCTGCCGATTTTGTCGCCAGATCTTCCACGCCAAAAGACAGAAACCCGTGCTCGTCCGGTGGAGACGTCTGAATTATTGCCGTATCCAAAGGCAAAGTGCCTTTATCCGGATCAAATAATGACGGAATTTCATACAGAAAAATCGGAAAATAATCAGCTTTACCTTCGTTGACTGCTTTTCTGTCTGCCGGTCCTACGAATAGTGATTTATGTCGAAAATGTCCTTCCATACCTGGTGCTGATAGCGGATCATCGCCCAACAAAAGGACATGGACAACATCTACGTCGGACAGTTCATCTTTCCTCCTTGCTAATGCATCCACCAGCGGAAACGGAGTTGCCGCATTTCCAGAAACATAAACTCGCGAACCGCTTTCAATTATCGAAACCGCTTCTTCTGGAGAACATAATTTACTTTTGTATAATTCAACCATTTTCATAGCTATCTCACTTTCCTCAATTTTTATTCACATTCAAATTGCTCAAAGGGGAGATTAAAAATTTCTGCGACACCCTGTTTAACACATTTTCCGTTAAAGATATAAGTTCCGGACTGCAACGCATTATTTTGCTTGCAAGTTTCGGCAATGCCGACGCGAGCAATAGATTGGATGATTGGCAAAACAATGTTGTTCATTGCGCGTGAGGCAGTCCGTGCTGCAGCCGATGGGATATTGGGAACGCAATAGTGCAAAACATCATGTTTCACAAATATCGGGTCAGAATGCGTCGTGGGGTGACTTGTTTCCACGCAGCCGCCCTGGTCAATGGATGCATCAATAATGAGAGCGCGTTTCTTCATTTCTTTCAATAGTGCTTCCGTAATGACGATTGGCGTCTTTTTATTTGCCTGATAAATTGCTCCAATGAACACATCGGCAAATTTAAGCGCTCGTTCTAATGAGTAATGATTGGCAATTGAGGTGATGATGTTCCCGCGCAGATGTTCTTCAATGTAGCGCAGTCTTCTCAGGTCACCGTCCAAAACAATTACTTGTGCACCCAATGCCAGAAAGGATTTTGCTGCATTGAATCCTAACGTGCCTGCGCCGAGAATAACAATCGTTGCTGGCGGAATGCCGGGAAAACCACCAATAGCAATTCCTCTGCCGCCATTATTTGATTGCAAAAATCGTCCGGCGATCTGAGGAAGCATATTGCCTGCAATTTCGCTCATGGCAACGAGCAGTGGGTGGTATCTAGGACCAAACGCGATCAGCTCAGTGCCCACAGCAGTGACATTCTTTTTCATCATGTTTTCCAGCGCCTGTTTGTTTTGAAATTTAAGCTGGAGAAATGAAAAAATCATCTGATCAGTCGCTAACATCTCAGTTTCTTCGACGGTGGGGGGCATCACCTTCACGATCAAATCACTTCGCTTATAAATTTCCTCAGCAGAAAAAACAATTTGTCCGCCCATTTTTTGAAAAGTTTCATCAGAAAAACGGCTCACTTCGCCTGCCCCATTCTCAATAAAAACATTGTGTCCTTCTTTCACCAGGGAGTAAACACCCTGACTGGTTAAAGAAATTCGGTTCTCTTCAGCCAGTATCTCTTTGGGGATGCCAATATTCATTTGAACCTCCATTAAGGATTGAATTTATATGTAAAATTAGTCTCGCTATAAGATAAAGTTTTTATTAAAAAATGCAAGGAAAATATTAAAGAAATTTGGGTTGTGAAAATGAGTGAAATCAAGTGGTATAATTTTTGTTGCATTTATAAAGAGATAATATTAAAGTTTCGGGATGCAATTAGCGTAACTTAGTGATAATAAATGAAATGCGCAGCATGATAAAAATTAAGTAATGCTTTACCAATGTTAAGAAATGGATGAAAATTTGATAATTCAGATTTAACCTGATTAAAATTCAGGTAGATGGTAAAATTACGGTCAATTTATTATTAAAAAATAGAAAGTTGTACTTGACTTTTATTTTAAAAATGATTTACTTTTGATGCATAAGATGAATCATTTTTCATCCTGATAGGGCGTAAATATTTTTGCAGGAGATAGCAGTGGGCGACATCAAAGAAAATTCAAATTCCGATAATAAAGAGCAGCGGATTTTGAACATGAATTTATCATCGGCGACTTCAGGCGGTAGTGGTATCGATTTTTATATCGAAAAATTTCCGAAAGAATTTAAAAAGGGATTCTTCACTGGATTCGATAAAGTTTTTTACGCTATCCTGCTACTGTCTTTTATTTTGAATATAACGGCAATATTAGTACTTGAAAAGTTTTCTTCCACAGAAATCAGCGAAAAGACAATATCCAAAATTCAACAACAATATGCGCAATTGCTGCTGGAGAACAATTTTGCAGGAACTGCTCCGTTGACATCCGGCGAGGCAGAAAGCGGCGTTGAGAAAGATGTCGAAGTAATCACCGGCTTGTCCGACTATATGAACAGCTTTACGCCTGATGTTTTAAATTTGTTGAACAATTTTTCACCCAAAGATTTGCCGCTCAGTAATGCGAGCACTGCTGGTGGTGCGAATGGCCTTTCACGCGAACAGATGGCCGATATGCGTCAAGCGTCCGCAGAACGAAGATTTGCCGGACGCAGTAATTTATCTCGCAATGTGGAAAACGTTGGGCTTTTAGGCCTCATTTCTTCCACCAGTCGGACTGTGGACAAGGAATATGTCCAGGATTTATTGGAGTATGCAAATCAAAATTCACAACAATTGCAAACCGTACTTACAAAGCTGGATCGTATCAAAAAGCCTCATTATGGTAGCAGTCTTTATCAACAAAAAATGGCTTTGGGCTCCAAAAGAACTGACTACAAACAATCGCTCAAAGGATACCGTAAAACCGCAGATGCTGAAGTTGACGCACTGGTTCGGGAAATGGCACCCTTGCAGAAAGCTAAAAGGGAAGTGGTCGCGCGAAATACGCGATATGAAAAAGTGCCTTCCAGCTCCATGGCGAGCGTGAGTAAGGCTAAAACACTCCGCCGAAGAGATGCAAAGTCGGTTGTAGCTACTATCCGTTCTCATTTTCGTTCATTGCAGGATTGTTACAAGAGAGAATTGCGGGAAATCCCTTCTTTAAAGGGAAAGGTTTCAGTGCGTTTCACAGTTAATCCCGATGGCGCAGTCATAGCCGTAGAACTTATCTCCTCGACACTCAACAATTCCCGCCTTGAAAGTTGTCTGTTGGCGAAAATCAGGCGCTGGAGAGATTTCCCGCCTTGCGATGCATCGTTTGGAAATCAGACATTTCGCCAGACATTCAAATTTGGTATGTAGCAATTACAAAATGGTTATTCCTGCAGGAATAATTTACCTGATTGTACTGAATTTTTTCTGAAATTTTTCCTTTCCGATATCAATAATTCCAACTTTCATTTTTGAGCGTCCTCACTTTTTGCAGTGAAGTCAAAAAACAATTATTTTGATATTTTTTATGTGATTGAGAATCCAAATAATTGTAGCTCTTTGCAAAATTTCAAATTATTTCTTGCATTAATGAAAAAAAATTAACATATTTATTTTTAAATTTTACAGAAATTATCCAATTTTAAAAAATAGGGGAAGATCAAAATGGGGTTATTTGCCGGATTGGATTGCTCCACACAGAGCTTTAAACTTGTTGTTCTCGATAATGATAAAAAAGAAGTCGTTTACACTGATTTGATAAATTATGATCGGGATTTACCGCAATACAATACCGAAAATGGTGTCATTAAAGGTTTAGGAGAAGGTGTCTCCGAATCAGACCCGAATATGTGGATTGAGGCGCTGAATTTGCTGTTTACCCGTCTCAAGAAGTCGAATGTTCCGATTGCTGATATTAAAGCTATTTCCGTTTCCGGACAGCAGCATGGTTTGGTTTGCCTTGATGGAGAAGGGAATTTATCACGAGAGCGAAGCAAGCTCTGGAATGATTTTTCCACGCAGGAAGAGTGCGATTTGCTCACTGAAGCAGTGGGCGGGCTTGCCAATATGGTCGAAGAGGTAGGCAATTCCCAAAGAACCGGTTATACGGCGGCAAAGATTTACCATTTGGTTCGCCATGAACCTGATAAATATGCCAAAACAGAAACGTTATTTTTAGTACACAATTTCATCAATTGGTATTTAACAGGCGGAAAAAATGGCGGCGTGCGCGTTATGGAAGAGGGGGACACTTCAGGGATGGCTCTGTGGCATCCCAGAAAACAGACTTGGTCAGAAAAAGTAATGTCAGCAATCGCTTCTGATCTTAAAGAGAAGCTACCTGAAGTAAAACAGGCGGACGAATTTATCGGAAAAATTTCGCCGGAGCTAATTCGGAAATATGGCTTTTCTGCGGAATGTATAATAGACGCCGGCAGCGGAGATAACATGTACGGAGCGGTTGGCACCGGAAACGTGACGCCCGGGATCGTGACGATCAGCTTAGGAACAAGTGGCACAGCGTACACTTTTTTGGAACAACCCTACATTGATCCGGATGGTGATATTGGTGCGTTTTGCGATAGCACGGGGCATTATTTGCCTCTTCTTTGCGTCTCCAATCTCGCCAATGGCTATAACGCGATTTTGCGAAATTACAACCTGGATCACGCACAATTTAATGAAATTGTCAAACAGACGCCCGCAGGAAACGGGGGCAGATTATTGATTCCCTGGTTTGGCGGAGAAAGAACGCCTGATGTACCTTTGGCGGCACCGGTTTATTTTGGCTTTCGGCTTGATGATTTTACTGTTAGATACTTGAGCCGGGGGGTGGTAGAAGGACATATTTTGAATTTGTATGACGGTTTCAAACGATTACCGGTCAAGCCGCAGGAAATTCGCCTGACTGGAGGACTTTCTCATTCGGAAGTTTGGTGTCAGACCATCGCTGATATTTTTGAGGCGGAGACTGTCCCGGTCGAAGGTGAGGGAGCCGCCATGGGCGCCGCGCTTCATGCCGCCTGGGTTTTCCAGAAAACTTTTCAAAAAGAAGTTGAGCTGCAAGAAATTGTTGAGCCTTTTGTCAAATTACGGGAAGACCGACGAAGTCGTCCCATTGATGAAAATGTGAAAAAATATCAATTATTAAAAAAGATGTTCGCATCTTTGAGCCAGTCGCTGAGAGGGTTTCAGGCTGACGATGATGTTTTTGCGCTGCGAAATCAATTGATTAAAGAGTAGCCTTAATCGAAGCGAATGGCTTTTTTTGTTTACTCATTCAAAATGGCGCCGACTCGTCATTTTTCAATAGGAGAGAAGTGAATGGGATTATTCGTGGGTTTGGACCTGGGGGGGACAAATTTAAAATATGCCCTGGGAAATAAAAACGGAGAATTGCTGATTGATCGTTCGCGTCCTTCCAAAGCGGATGTTTCCCGAGAGGCAGTGTTTGATACTATGGCTGACGCGATTAATGAAATGATTGGAGAAGCAGAAAAAATCGGAGAAAGGATTGTTGGTATCGGTGTCGGTAGTCCCGGAAGCATTGATTTTGAAAATGGACGCCTCATTGGCGATACACCAAATATCGTCAATTGGAGCGATGTGCCAATTAAAGCCACACTCGAGAAAAAATTTGCGTTACCGGTTTTTACTGATAATGATGCCAATATCATGGCGCTGGCTGAAGCGAGGAACGGAGCTGCTAAAGGCTATCGAAATGTTCTTTGCTTAACACTGGGCACTGGGATCGGCGGAGGTATTCTGCTCGACGGAAAGCTGTGGCGTGGGTCCCATTTTTCCGGCGCGGAAGTCGGGCACATGATTATCAAATATGGCGGCAGATTATGCAATTGCGGAAATCATGGATGTTTTGAGCAATATGCGTCGGCGACCGGATTGGTAAAAAATTTTATAGAGATCATCGAAGAAAAAGGTATTAAAGACCAATTTCCAGAAATAAACCCAAAATTGATTTTTAAATTAGGTCTCGAAAATCATCCGATCGCACTGGAGGCAATTTCTCTGACACTCGAATATCTTGCAGCAGGGATTGCCAGCATTGCCAACGTGATCGACCCTGAAATTGTCGTACTTGGCGGGGGAATATCAGAGACTGATTTTGATATTATTAGTTTGACAAAACAGAAAGTTAAAACATATTCCATAAAGGCAATAACGTCCGAGCTCATTATTAAACGCGCGGAAATGGGGAATAAAGCGGGCACTGTCGGGGCGATTTTATTGGCAGCGGAAAATTGCTGATAAAATTTTGAGAAAGCAAATAAAAAAGGCGCCTTCAAATCACTGAGGCGCCTTTTCTGTAATAGACTTTTTTAAAATGGTTGCGGGCCGGCGATTTTTTGGTAACCGGCAGGAATCTCAAATTCTTTGTCAGAAATTTTCATCGGTACGACTTTTTTAACAGTCGATTCACTCAGAGAAGAGCCAAGTCCCATATTCATTTCAATTTTCGTATAAATGGCAAAACCTTGCAGTTCCTTATCATTGGGGATTTTGCCTTTGATGAGGCCTGTTTTCTGATAAATTTTTAGCATATCATATCCGAAGTTGTACTTGTTTGTCATCCAGATTTCCATCAACGGAGCATTGTTGAGCATAAAAATGACTTGTTTACATTTGTAGCCGTTGATGGTTTTCTTCTTGCCGGTGACTTTGAAAGAAACTGTTGGCATCTCCTCGCTCCCGAACATGGAATTGAATTTATCACCCATCATTTTTTTCATCATTTCTTTTTCTTCGTCACTGAGCTGGTTCATTTTTTGTGCCATCTCTCCGCGAATTGCCTTCATATTTTTTTCAACATCTTCAAAGCGAATTTCCATGTAAGTTTTGTCTTCAGGGTTGAGCGTCCACGTCAGGCCTTTATCCAAACGGATGATGGAAATTGTGTTGTCATCCAAATTGACTTGTTTCATTTTGCCTGCTTTGTAATAAATTTTTTCATGTTCCACTTCTGTTTGTGTGCCGGTAAATTTTGTTGAGGTTTTTGTGACCGTCTCGGTTTCCCAGTACCCCTCAAATTTTTTCTGAGCAAACAAATTGCTGTTTAACAATGAGACTGCAA
>NATN01000172.1 GCA_002085355.1 Candidatus Zhuqueibacterota bacterium 4484_87
CCACACGCTGCACATCGTCAACAGTGACCGCCTGTCTTTGTTTTTTCCAATCATCGTAAAATTTCCACGAAACATAGGTTTCGTATCGGGAGAGCCTGCTGCCAATGCCCGAAATTTTAAGATTTTCCGATACCTCGTTGTATGCAATTTTATTTTTTATCTTTTGCAGTTCGTAATCGGAGACGGACTCCCTCTTGATTTTTTCAATCTCAGAGAAAATAATATCCTTCACCTCTCCCATTCGATCCATTTTCTCTTTGCGCAATTCAGCATTGATGAGAAACAAGTAGGGATCTTTGCCAAAAGTTGTGCGCGCGGAAATTCGCGTGACCAGTTTCTTTTCTTCGACCAGTTCTTTCCGTAAACGAGAAGTTTTTCCGCCGCCGAGAATGCGCGCCAGAAAGTACAGCGCCGCATTGTCCGGATGGCCTATCCCGGGCGTGTGCCAGCCCAGACGCAAAGTGGCAGTTCGCACATCGGGACGTTTCAGGGTGACCGAGCGTGTGCTGAGTTGCTCGATTTCAGAAGTGACGGTCTGATCAACTTCAGGTCCGCGGGGAATTTTTCCAAAATATTTCTTCACGGTTTCCAGCATCTTACTCGTTTCAAAATCACCCACCAACACAAGGGTTGCATTATTGGGCGCATAATAAGTGCGATAAAAGCTGAAAACCTGATCCCGTGTCGTCTTTTTAATGTCATCCATCCAGCCGATGACAGGCCAATGGTACGGCGAACTTTTAAAAGCAATGGCATTAAATTCCTCTGCGAATAGTCCCAGAGGATTATTTTCCGTGCGCATTCGTCGTTCTTCCATGATGACATTGAGTTCCCGGGCAAGTTCTGCAGAATCGATCACGCAATTGTACATTCTGTCCGATTCAATTGCCAGAGCCTGGTCAATTTTATTTTTTGGCATCTGTTCATAATAAGCAGTGATGTCATTGGAAGTAAAGGCATTGAAAACGCCGGCGTTATTTTTGATGATCTGCGAAATTGTACCCGCCGGATAGTTTGGCGTGCCTTTGAACATCATGTGTTCAGTGATATGCGCGATTCCCGTGGAACCAACATCTTCATTTCGCGAGCCGACTTTGTACGATAGCTGAGAATAAATTATAGGTGCGTTGTGAATCTCAACGGTCAATACTTTCAGACCATTATCCAAAACAGTTTCAACAACCTCGCCCTCCTGCACTTGTGCGTGAACGGAAAAAAGTGTCGATGCACAAAATACAATAAAAATCAAAAATGCAAATAGTCTTCTAATCATTCATCTCTCCTAAAAACAAAAGTAACTTTTCAACCATAAGTGCCCCATTTTTTAAAACGGGGCACTTTTTTTACAGAGCTATTCTTTGAATTGAAATTCCTTCGCAATGGCAACCGGATCGACAAAATCAGCAGCCGGATGCAGTTTGCTCGGATAATTAAATTTATAGATATTCTTTTTGTAACCAACAGAATCGTCTGATTTGTAATATTTCAAAGTATCTGCAACGAGCATTTGATGAATTTTTCCTGTATCGATTAAGGCAGGATCAAAATAGATGAGTGCCACATTTCTTCCGCCAACCGAAGAAGTCTTGAAGCGAACTATGGCGCTGTCACCGGAAATGTGACTCACAAGATAAGGCAACTGTCTGCGCAGCATAAAATTTTCCGCACCGACAATACCAATTTCGTAAATCGACAGCTTGTTCAAATCTTTGTTTTTGAAACCATTAAAAGGCTGATCGTAGGATCCGAACATCCGCTGTACGTAAAAAGAGGCAGGGACTTTTGCCACAACTTCCCCGTCACTTTCACAGCGAAAATCCATCTCATAGACATGTTTTTTGCCGCGAATCTCCCGCTCGATTCTCTTTGTCTCATCGACCAGTTTTTTGATCTCCCCCGGATTCGTGCTGTCGCTATTGAAGAAAATACGCACAATAACCGGTTCGCCATATTCCGATTCAAAGCCGAAAACGTGGGCGTTATGAGTGAGCACACGAATCAAATTCATGTGATCAATGGTGTCAAATAGATTATCAATACCGACCTGCCACACGGCAAGGGAATCCGGTTTGTAATATTTGAACGTCCGCGTTTTGTACCGTTTCGGGCTAAATAGTTCTTTGCGAATATCGTCTTCACTCAGTTTTTTGGGATCAAAATAAATGTTCACAGTATGGGATTTGGCATAAGTATCCAGACCGTAAATGCCTTTTTTATCCTTGATCTTCCTGTAGAGCGCCATCGAAGATCCATAGCATTTGACATTTTTCAATCCGGATTGATGAAATACTTGCAAATTTTCCATCTGCTCAAATCCGCCCCAGCGCTTCTCCAGCGTGCGGAACTCGTAATGGCTGGATAAAATAAATCCCAATGCCATGAGCGCGACGACCATAATTGCTGGTAACCAGACCAGTTTATCGGAATGATTCACTTTCACTGCTTTGTCAACATCACACGAGTGAACACAATCGGTACACAACATGCAGTCGGGATGATCCACTTTCTCGTACTGGTAAACTTCGATTCCGTGCGGACAGGCAGCAACGCATTTCATACACATGGTACAGGCTTTTTTATCAACCGTAATTTTCGTAAAAGGAAGCGGTTTGAATTTGAAATATCCGGCTTCCCACACAAAGCCCAGCAGTGCAATGGCGCCAAAAAGCCACATAATTGACAACTGAACGCCTAATTTAATCAGAATCAAATAAATGATAAACGGCACCAAAATCAAATAAAAATTGACGAAAAGATTCGTCGCAGCACCTAATGGGCACAAATACTTGCACCAGAACTGTTTCACAAAAATTGACCCTAAAATGGTGACAATTAAAGCGATCAGCGCCCAGGTAAAAACCACGTCATGGCCAAAACCGGTGGCGACTGCATAATAAGGATCAAAAGCGCGGCAGAAAAGTTCGCTTTTTGTCACTGTGGAGTAAAGCACGATGAACAGCAAAATATATTTCAGCGAACGAAAAATCCGATCGAGAACTTTCGGAAGGTTAAAATGCAAATGTATCAATTTGCCTAATTTTCCCAGCCATTCTGTGACAAGGCCGATGGGACACACAAAACTGCAAAACAATTTTCCAATTGCCAAAGCGCCAAGCACTAAAACGAACGCCATGAAAACAGCACTTGCGCTCATGTTGCACGCCATTGTGTTCTGGTAAAGCATGGTGACGTAAGACAGTAACCCTCCCAGAGGGCAGTATCTTTCAACGTCAAAACCTTTGACGATGACAAAAATGATCAATGCCAAAACAATTAATTGCAAAATCAGACGAATGTTTTTTTTCATTAGCAAACCCAATCTAAATTTGATCGCTTTTACACTTTTAAAATTATGGCAAAGAAGCGGACACTTTCCGCCCGCTATCTTTGCCATTTAAATATTTTTGCAGGAACACTAAATTTTCAGGCAAAATGAAATTGCCCGAGATAAATCAAGATATTCAGAAATTCACTACTCTACCCTACTTCATCAGAATCATTTTGAGCGTCTTTGTGAAGGAGCCTGTTTCCAGACGGTAAAAATAAATTCCGCTGGGCATGTTCTGTGCGTTCCAGGATACGCGATAGGAGCCAGCTTGACGTATTCCGTCCGTCAAAGTGGCGACCTTCTGACCTAATGCATTGTAAACGGCCAGCTTGACGTGGCTCTTTTCAGGCAATGAAAAGGAAATTTCCGTTGTCGGATTAAAGGGATTGGGATAGTTCTGATTTAATTGATAATTATTGACCACTGCATTCTTGATCACTTCAACATCAGTAGAAGCCAATTTCCTAACCACATATCCTTTATTTCCGGCAGCGTAAAAATCTCCATTGGAAAGGAATTTTCCGCCGTACAAATATACGCCTTCACCTGAGAGTGCATACGTCTCTTCGTTCCAGGTCTCTCCGCAATCTTCAGTTTTCAAAATGACGCCATTATTCCCTGTGGCATATCCAATACCATCCTTAAACTCGATGCTGTAGAGATTCAGGCTTTTGTAAGTGATATTGGAATGAAATACCACTTTCCAGGTTTGGCCATAATCAGTGCTCTTCACAATCAAACCTTTGTAAGCGCCGCTCTTTGTGGCATCGTAGCCAGCGATCAGCAATGTGGAATCGTTGGGCATTTCCATGTCATAGAGATAGCATTTGGAAATATCCGTCACAGGAATAGCTGTCCAAGTGGCACCACCGTCCGTTGTTTTCAGAATCTGCTCCTCTTTGTAATCAAGGGCATAACCTGTTTGCCAATCAGTGAAAATCAGCCGATACAATCCGGTGCCAATCTTATCGACCTGGCTCCAGTTGTAACCGCCATTGGTTGTTTTCCAGAGCGTACCGCCGCTATCACCCATGTAGCCTGTGTCAGGATCGACAAAAGTGATGTCATGAGCATATTTTTTCAGCCCGGAATCAACATTCAGCACCTGAAACCAGCTCTGCACATTATCATCGCTCATCATCACAGATTTGTAGCCCATCAGGAAAGCCTTTCCGTAGCCAAAATAGGCATTTTTCAGATTAGGATGAACCCCGGGGATAGCAACCTGAGGAACTGCCAATTCTTCCGGGCTGCCATACGAGTACATGCCGTCATTGGCAGCAAGACAAAGTTTATCGTTTTCATCGACTGACACACTGGCAAAATAGTCAGCCGTCCAACTGACCAATGGTTCCCAATCAACAGAATTACCCGGCTTTGCGCGGAAGATGACGTAGCTTGCCAGTGCTATTCCTTCATTTGCCGAAGAAAACCAGAGTGATTTAAAATTATTCCCATTGGGAATACGGACTAATTCAAAAGAAGCGCCGCCGTCAGCACTGTAGTAGAGACGTCCTTCTTTTCCGCCGACAAAAACTTCGTCTTCATTGATGGCAAAAACAGACATCAAATAACTATTGGGGGTTTCAATTTGCTGCCAGACTGAAGCGCCTCCGTCTGTTGTTTTGTAGAGATAGCCGTAATAACCGGCAGCATAGCCAACGTTCTGGCTGGCAAAAGTAAAATCATAGACACGTCCAGAGGTACCGCCTTTGAAATTTCCGCTGATTTTTGTCCAGGTTGCGCCACCATCTTCCGTACGGAAATAGTCGCCCTTTGTGCCGCCAGCTACTGCATGTCCGTGCATGGCATCAGTGAAAAATATCTGAGACACTTTGTAATCCATCTCCTCGACATCTTTTCTGACCAGAGTAGAGATATTTTCCAACTGGAGAACATAGCCTTTTTTCGGGCTGGTGGTCCCGCCGCAAACCCATACATTTTGACTGCTGGTTCCCTGCACCCATTCAAAGGTAACTTTGACATAAGCAGAGTCAGACAGGTCCGTCCAGGATTCCCCTGCGTCAGTAGAAACAAAGATTGAACCTTTGCTTCCGACGACCACAATGGTATCACCCCAGGCAGCCATCCGATTGGTGGAATATGATAATTCTTCCCCCGGATTCGCCGGGTCAGTTCGTTCGGGAAGGTCTGTTTTCTTTGTCCATGAAGTAGGCGGATATTCAGTAAATTCATAAAAAGAATGTCCGGCTAAAATATACCCGTGGTTCTCTCCTACAACAACAATTTGTTCGAGCCAATCATCGAAATCAAATTGTTTGAAAACCTCCCAATCGCCTGCAAATAGAGCGACCGCTGCTGACATAAGAAAAAATAACAGCAGCACAATCGTTGTAGCCATTTTCTTCATTTTGAAGCCTCCGAATTTTGATTAATATAAAATGAATGAGTTAGTTAGGCCTTTTCTGGTATCTTCATCTTCTTTTCTGCTTCCCTGCCACATCATCAGATGAAATTTCAATTTTTCAGAGCAGTTGTGTTATCTGAAAAATAAAAAAGAAATTCTCTCTTTTCTTTTCTCCGCTGAGTGGCGTTGACTTCTGGTAATATCCGGCAACATCCAGCAGCAATCCCTGAAAAGTAAAGCCAATTCCGCCGCTTATCTGCCGAACAGAAATTTCTTCCATGCTAAGATGATACTCGGGAACTATTTCACCGTCAATCAGCCCTGCGCGCAGCCAGAAATTCTGTACCACAAAATATTCAGCCCCGAAATGCAGTCTGTTTGCATTAATATCGCGTCGCCATTGGTAATGTTGATAATAGTTATGTTTTTCCTCTTTGTGATTTCTAGGAGTGCGCGCCCAGGAATCCCAGCTATTCCAGGAATAAGATGCTGCAAAAAAGATCGGCAAAGTGCTCAAATGTAACTTTCCGATGATTTCAAAAAATTGACCATTTTTTTGCACACTGCCATAATCATCAATATCCCGCCTTCCTTCCGACGTGTTCTCTGAAATCTGACGTTCCTGTAAAAAGATGCCGCCTTTTGCAGAAATGGTCGTGGCGGAATTTACGGGAACAATCAACTGTGCATCTGTTGTGTATCCTTCATCGGCAATTTTCCGGTTGTAGGTTGAAACTTTCTCGTTTTTGACAAGCAAACTGTCTCCGAAATATTTGTAGATTATCGGATAATCAAGCAAGAATGATTTATTTGCATTGAGTCGGAATTGCTCGGTAAACGGTCGGAAAACGAGTCCCAGCATCATTTTTCGCGGCAGGTTTATCATCGCCCCGATATCACCGTAAATCATTCTTCCGTCAATTTTTGTCTTCGTAGGCTCGCGTTTCAATCCATCTTGCAGCCGATAACGAATGCGTGCACCGACAGAAAGAAAGCGATTTACCTGCTTGCCATATTCAAAACCCAATTGAGGACCGTAGTAGTCGAAAGTTCCGGTGGTTGTGTCAATGGAAGTAAAATTGTCATGGTAAGGCTCATATTCAAGCGCCCGATACACATCGCGCAAATCCTCAGTGTAATATTGAATAAAACCTCTAAAGGCTGATTTTTTATCGGACATCAATTTCACTGCTTCAGCCTGCAAATGAAGTTGAAACCGCGAGGCAGGATCCATTTCGCGACGAAAATCTCCGCGACGATAATCACTCCAACTGATTGCCCGCATCCAGGGAACTCGCTGATCTGCTACAATACCGGCGGGATTATTTCCAAAATCATAGATAGAAATTTGATTTGTCTCATCCTCAAAGCTCAAATTGCAAGAACCTAAAGAAGACAGACGTAGTTGATCTTCCTGTCCTGAAACGTTAATCACAAATATAAGATTAAATATGAGAACGAAAATATTAATATGTTTCACGATAATTCCTCTGCTGCATTTTAAAAGAGTTGACATGATTCCCTTAAATTTTTATTTTTACTGATATCCTGGCGTGGGATGATCTAAAATTGTGAAATCTACTGTGCTGTTATCAGTATCAAATCCGGGCCTGATGCGCTGAATAGACATACCGCTGTATTTTGTCATCACTTTATCAGGCGCTGTGCCGGCAAAGCCTTTATCAATGCTCAACTCGAGACTGTGGATGTGGTCTTTGTTGCTGCTATATTCAATTCCGTCAATTATCGTGTCAATGTCTATTCCGTCCCAGTACACGCTATCTACGCCGCTGGCAAGCAAAAGAATATCGCCGGACAAATTGAGCATAAAGTCGGTGGTTGTCTCTCTCCCATGGGCGCCGTCAATAATATTCACATAATCTGGAATATCCGGGTTATTCGGATCTCGGAAAAAATATGGATTGTAAAATTCATAGTCGGCATTGGACAAATCGATGCTTGTAGAGATAATTTCCCGATGATCAATAGCATCACTTGCAACCACAACAAACTCACCCGGTGCAACAGGATAGTTTTTACTCACTCCTGGTATCCCGGGCAATTTAAAAGCATAAACGAAGCAGCGGTGTTCAGTGCCGTCGGAAGTATCAAAATAAAAGTAGTCTATAGCGCCATCGCCGTCATTGTCCTTTCCTGCAAGATTGTACCCGCCGCCACGGATGAAAATTGTGCCATCAAGATAAACCGTATCTGCTCCACTATTATATAATTCAATGAATTGATCATAAAAATAAAATTCATTATTCACCGGGCCGGCATAATAGATTTCGTTGATTTTTAGACCGGCAGTATTCAGCCGCATTTGAACTGTCAAAGAATCCTCTTTCCCGGACTCAAGTGAGATTTTCTCGCTGCCGAGATAGCCAATTTTTTCATCAAGGGCCTTCCCCGCCTTTATCGTATATTCCGATGAAGACAGCCCCTGAAAAACTGTTTGCCCCGTTGAGTCTGAAAGTTGTCGCGGGCCTACTTCTCCGACGTGAGATGTCCAATAAACAACAGCCCCGGCAACGGGATCTCCGGCATCGTCCAAAACTTTTACCCGTAAAGTACCATGTCCCTCATAAACTGTTGGTTTCTTCAACCCACAGCTTAAAACACTGATTACAAAAAGCAGCGCAATCAATTTCATTGCTACCTGACGCATTTTTTTCCTCATTTATTGAAATTACAAAATATTTTCTAAAAAGAAATTAATATCCAGGAGTCGGGTGATCCAAAATAATAAAATCTACAGTAAATGATTCTATGTGGGAAGATATTATTCCCTGATTTTGAAAAAATTTAAAACAGATTCAGCAATTGTTTCTGCCAGGATATTCTTTTGTTTGGCATCGTTCAATTTCGAGCAATCTTCCCGATTGCTCATGTACCCCAGTTCCAGATAGACCACGGGTGCCTTAACTAATTTTAAAATAGAAAATTTAGCTCTTCCGCCCATGCGGTGAGTCTCTAATGAAACCTGATTAAATTGTTCGCCAAAAATGCTATCCATCGTTGCCGCATGTTTGTCATCATTTATGTAAGAATCAATACCCGCCAGCATGGAATCTCGAGATACATTTACATGCAATGAAATGACCAAATCAGGATTTGTCTTGTTGATGAATAAAATTCTGTCATTCAGCCGAACGAATTTATCCTGCGTTCTGGTAAGAATGACGTTAATTTTCTCATCTGCCAGAATATTCTGACATTTTTTCGCGACTTCAAGCACAATATCTTTTTCCTTGATACCGTTAAAGCCGATTGCGCCGGGATCACTCCCGCCATGTCCTGCGTCAATAACAACCGTGAAAGGTCTGTCAGTTTGCTGAATGGCTGATTCTTGCTGGCAAAATGCAAAGGCCCAAATTATCAACATCAAAGAAAACGTTAAATTTCGGTACATTGACCGCTCCTTTTTTTAAAATGATACTAAAAGTCGAATTTTGTGGAAAATTCAAATCCCCAGAAAATTGAATTGTTCCTCGTAATGTACACTTTTCTGCCCCAAGTTTTCGTATCCGGATAATAAGGCCGCAGCCAGGGGGCTTCAAAAACACCTCTGTCATCGAGAAAATTATTCACATACAAAGAGATTTCCGATTTCCACCACAACGATTTTGATAACCGAAAATTGAAAACCCAATTATTGGGATAGTCGTACTGATAATTTGCCCAGAGGCCCTTTTCATAAGGATTATTACTCTTGCTTTGATAAAGGGGAATTTGCTGGGCAATAAATTGAAACCAGAGCCCTAATTCCCTGGCGCGATACTCCAACCGATAATCGACAATCACTTTCTTATTCCAGCTATCCTTTGTGTCGCGCCACACAGGATCTCTGCCGTCGTAAATCCCGTCTCCGTCGGTATCGATGGGATCAGGATTGGAAGTGTAGGAAAGCGTGCTCGTTCCGGATCTGGTGTAACGATAATTTCCCACAATCGTCAGTGCTAAACCGTGAATAGTCCGGGTACGAAAAGTCACTTCCACACCTGCTTGTTCCTTCCAACCGATATTTTCATATTTAGAATAAGTAGGCACCCAGAAAGTATCAGGATTAATCTCGTAAAAGAACGGATAAGTGTGCATTTTGGGTTCGTTGTCCCGCCAAAGCTTGTACGTCTCCACAGAAACAGAAGCCAAATCGGCTAGCTTCTGATCAATGCCCAATTTCAGTTCTTTGACGTAATAGCCTTTCAAGTCAAAATTTGACTGATCATAGGAATAGTAATTCAGTTTGTAAAGCCGGGATTCCCGCGGTTTAAAAATGTATTTCATTGACGGAATTTTTGCCGAAAGACCATAGCCGCCGCGAAGCTGGGTATGGCTACCGAGATAGATCATCCATCCCAACCGAGGCGATAAAAATGAACCATGCTGACAATTTATGAAATCCTCGGAATTGAAAAGACCTGACCAGTTGATTTGTTTAGGCTTAAAAAGATCATATCTGACTCCCAGCACAACAGTATATTCCTTCCACAATCTTCCGGTAACGCGATCTTCAGCATAAAGTGAAACCTGCGTCATCCCCGGGACTTCATCGAAACGGTAAGAACGTTTCGGAGAATCCTGTCCGTAGTAGTTGCGCGTCGTGTCGATATAAAGACCTTCCCCGAAATTGTTATCATATTGCAATTGAATTCCGACCATCAACTCATGCACTGAACCAGGTAAAATCTTTTTCCTGTTTGCCTCAAATCTGCCACCGATGGCTACTTCGTCCCCGACCATTTTCAACTCTCCCATGTACGCACGGGGATCAGCTTCTATGAGTCGTGATTTGTAGGTGTTCTGACGAGTATAATGAAAATATAAATTGCTGTTATATTTTTCCAGATTGTTCGGAATGTAATTGCCCCACCAATCAGTATTCAAAGTATATCCGCGATTATAGGAAGATCTACGGCGGATATCCGTCGGCTTCTCTTCGTCCAAAAGTCTGGTGGCAAAGATTTTCCATTTGAGCGGCATTTTGCCATTTTTGAATTTTCGAGAAACGATCAGGCTGCCATTGATGCGATGAAATTCATCACCTTCTTTTCTCAATTCCCTTTCGCTGTAACCATAATTGAGATTTAAATTATAGACATAATTTCCTATCCGGTAACCTGCACCGAAATTTGCTTCAGATGTATTGGGATTGCTTTTCACCTTCAGCCTCGGGCTCATGATGCCGGAATAGGTTTTGACCTTGATAATTCCGGAGGTCAGGTCGCCGTAACGCGCCGACGGTACCCCGCGAATCACTTCGATTGATTCAATATTATCAGCAGGAATGAGTCGCAAGTCGATTCCCTGGCCCGCACTGCTGGTAACTGTCCCGCTTGCCGACATCTGCATGTTTGCGTTGTTTGAAAGCGGAGCACCGTCGAGGATAATTTTAGTCCCGAAAGTGCCGAGCGCATCATGGGAAGAGCCGCGCACATTGGCATGAATCGCTTTATCCAGTCCCAATCGATTGGTTTTCTCCAGCCCCGGCACCATTTCCAGAACATCGCCTAAATTCGTTGCCTGCAAATTTTCAATTTCACCGGAAGAAATCCTGGTTGTGGCAGTGTATTCTTTGGGCAAAAGATCGCGCTTGGCTTCTACTTTGATGCCACCGATCTCAAAGACATCCTCTGCTGCGCTCGATTGCGGGAGAAATATTTCTACCTTTTTTACTCCCTCCGCTGGGATAACGACCTGCCTCAGATACCTCGGATAAGTCGCCAGAACACACTCCAGCATGTATGTCCCGGCCGGTAAATTGCGAATGACAAATTTGCCATTTTGATCCGCGAAAGCAACTATTTTTGTCTTTTGTATCTTAATCATCGTTCCGGGGAGAGGAGAGCGTGATTCCATGTCGCGAATTATTCCTCGAATTGTTGCTCCCTTTTGCGCGAAGATTAAAGAAAAAAAGACTAAAACGAAGATTAATGCGCTCCAAAATACCAAGCGCAACTTATAATATTTTAACGATTGTCTCATGATTTGGCTTAATCTTCCCTCATTTATTGAAATTAATAATGATTTTCAGGTTAATTTTTAAAAAAATATAGCGTATATTAAAACATACAAATATTTAATTAAAAATCAAGTAGTTTTTTCAAAAGGCTCAAAAAAACTAAGGCGTCAATGGATGATTAGCGCCTGCTAACAGACGGTTCTTGGTCTTTAATGCTTCCCGCTGCATGATGCCGTCAGCATTTTTGTCAGCAAGCACACTGTCACAAAACTTAATGATTCGTTTGTTCTGGTACGAATAAACAAACCATCCCAGAGCTTCAATTATGGTCTTCCGCAAATTGTCATCAATTGATTTGCTTTTTGCCAATGTAATCAGTTCAGGCACTGCCGCGTGAAAGCGATAGTTGCGAAAAAAACGAATTGCGCTGATTCTTTTGCGCAACGGCAATTTCTCATCCCCAATTTTCGGTAAATATTCTTCTCTGACGTCCTTTGCCCGGGCAATGGAGGTTGTTTTGAGTAATTTAATTATCGCGTCCGCAGAGAATCTGTCCGCTAATTCATCAATATATTTTCCCACTTCATTTTCACCAACGGCTATCTTTGATAGTGCTGTCTTAGCGCTAAAAACCACACGTTCCGTTCAGATTGACTCAATTCAAAAATTGCTAAACTGCGCAGCGGCGCACTCAACAAGGTCTCCAGCCCTGACCAGTCAATTGAATTATCATTTTTCAATAGAAGCGAGTTAGTTTCCTCGGATTTTTCATTGACAAATTGAAATGTCGGGTCGCCCAAAATATGCGACTCCAAATAAGGATTGAGTCGATGTACCAAACCGACTCTCGCTCCGAGTCCAATTAGCCCTAAAAACTCATCTGCCCAGATGTCTTGCAGCACATTAACGCTATTGACGATGGCAACAACAGTTTCTCCTTCATTGAAAAGATACTCTCCCGCCTGATACCCTTGTCTGAAAAATGCGCCATTGAAACACTCATCAAAAATGATCATATTTGATAATGGAGAGATATTTTTAACATCCTGGCTGTAAATATCCATTTTCGCCGCTGCCAATGAATCAGCACGCATCACGGAATCATCAAAAGCGCCTGTAAACCAATCAAGCGGGATGCCCAGACGCTCCATATAATTCAGTTTTGTCTGCGCAACAGATTTCTTCCTTGCCTTTGCAGTTCGCAATTTTGAACGGAGGAAAAATTTAACCGCTTCTATCTGCGCATTAATTGTTCCCGTCGGAGGATTTCCCAAAAGATATTGCTTGTCCGAGGCGCCATGAGCGTGAAACACCGTCAAGTTTAAATGCTCACGATCTATCAAGCGCAAAATCGTCTCTTTCAAATCCGGGGACATCGAATGGTTGTAATTGAAAAGTCTGTTCCCGGGCAGGTAAAGCTGTGGGAATTGCTCCCGCAGTGCCAGAGCCTCCCCTTCCCAGGCGCTCAAAGATTCGGAATGGTAGCCGTGTCCGGTAAAAAACAGGGCTTGCGATAATTGCTGACGTTTTTTCTTCACTGCGACCAGTTTTGTCAAATAATGTTTGATCGCTTCATATTTTGTTTTATCCGAAACCGGTGCAAAAATGCGTCCGCTGTAAATTTCTTTTTCCACCCTTTGCGGTGAATCCGGCATCAAACTGTAATAAAAAAGCAGCGGGTTGGCTGTGTCTTGTTTCACGAATTCAAATTTCAAATCAAAGTCTTCATAAAATCGATCCGAGGGCACGGATGTTTTCCACGGCGGATAGCGGTTTGACTGGTCAATTTTGAAAGCGGAAGTCAAATGCTGGGCATCGCGAAGCATAGGAATGGGAATATCTCCGATTAAAACGACTCCTTCTAATTTTCCATCTTTTTCGTACAAATCGCAAATTTGCTGACGCAACATTTCCGGTTTATGATATTTATCAGTAAAAATGTAGCATGACAAGTCCTGACTTTCTACCTGCTCGCGATATGCAAGAATTTCTTTTTCAGCAAATCCAAAAGTTTTTTCATCTACAAAAATGGCAAAAGAAGAATTCCCAATATGTTGCGGACTCAATCGAATACCAGCCTGCGCCATTGTCGCTGATAGCAACAAACCAAAAATAACTTTTCTCAAAAGTCTTCTCATTTTATTTCCTGATTTTTAATAAGCCTTGAGCTGCAAAGTCAATGCTGTAGAAAGCTGACTTCTGTTTTTGCCATGAAAATAGGATTTATCTGCCGACGAAAGTTGCTGCCAGCCAAGGTGCCACTGCACAAAACCAAAATATTTTAAATAAAACATCAGTTCAAAATCAAAGCGATAGCCACTGCTTTCAGCGAAAAAATATTCGACATCAGCCTTACGAACCTGCCAGAAATCAGAATGCAATCCGTCCGATAAAAAATCATCTGAAACCAGTCCCTGAAATGTGCTCACAGAAAAGAATGTAAACAATGCCGGTCGCCATTCCACTCGTACGCCAGCCTGTTCCTGCCAATTTAATCTCTTGACTGACCAATCCACATCGCTATAATAGTCGCGATAATCGATTTTTTGAAAATTTGTTTTGATCTCGAGCCCGGCAGATATTTTTGGATTTAGCAGATAAGTTCCGCCTAAACTGAATTGGTGCTCAGGTATCTCGGTTTCCGTCACCAGAGTTCGGAAATCAGGATGTTTTGCCCATGAAGATTCTGTTTGGAAGCGATAATCAGTCGTCAGCATCATCCGTGAGAAATGAATCCTGCCCCTGAAACCGCCTGCGTAAATGACATTTTGCCAGTAGCCCTGATTCTGAGGATTGACAGAATTATCTTTAATATCATTTTGTTGCAGCCGTTGCTCAAAAAACGTCGTGAGCGATGAGCCATTTTCCGTTGAATATTTTGCTGCGCCGACCACACCATATTCGTTGAAATAGCCATATCTGGTTTCAGTTTTTTTATTGAAAACCAACGGGAAATCGTATCCGCGAAATTTGAACAGCGTCGTTTCCTGATAATAGGAAGATTGATCTTCGCGATAGTAGATTTCCTCCTGATTATCCGCAACGGAAAAAAGCGCGGACAATTGCCATTTGTTTGAAGGGTGAAATTCTGCGCCAATGCGAAAAACAATATCCCGATGTTTGGAAGTGGGTTTTGGAGAGACTTTTTTCAAACCTTCATCAACATAGTAGTCCAATGATGCGCCCAAATGAAATTTATTTATCTTTCGGCAATATTCAGCGCTCATGGCAATTCCATTGAAGCGAGTGTCCCCCCGGGAACTGTCTCCCAGCAGAAAAGGCATACCGAACAGCATATCACGCGTTGCGAACCAGTCCCAATTCGCCCGAATTTGTTTTTGCACCTGAAAGCTGCCGCGAAAAATCTGAAGTGAATCTATCTGTTTTTTGCCGCTCACGGATTGAGTAAAAAACATTAAACGTCCGGGTTGAACAAACGGCCTAAAATCACCTTCCTCTCCGCTTGCTCCCGAACGGATGTACAAAATTTCCTCGTGCCAATCTTCGAACAGATGCGCCGGATTGGAAAATTGTTGGTAAATCGTATTCCCGGCATTTCGTTCAAATAACAAGCCCAAATTACTTTCAGGGACAAATTTAGCCTGAGCGTAATTATTATTAGAACTGAAAAACAAAGTCAAAATTATTACCAAGAAAATTTTCTTCATTGATTCAATCCATAACTTATTGATCAGAATGATATCCGGGAGTCGGACTATCAATTGTAATAAAATCCAGCGAAGAATTATCGTCATCTTTCAGAATCAATTTATCGGTACGCGCCAGAACTTTTCGTTCCATGGATTTTCCGGTGTAAAATTCAATTCCTCCGGCAGCTCCGGCATCAATTTTTTCGTGCAATTTTTTATCCTGAAGTCGAGTCGGATCGTCCAGATACTCCACACCGTCAATAATTTTGTCGTAAGGAATCAGCAAATGTTCATCCCGATATTCCAGGGAATCAGGATCAACTCGTGCGATGACGATCGCATCTTTTTCGCCGCC
>NATN01000173.1 GCA_002085355.1 Candidatus Zhuqueibacterota bacterium 4484_87
TATTGTGCGTCAGTCCCCTGTCCGAAGTGAAGCTGCTGGAGTCGATTCCTGCGCGTTCATACATCGTCGTCACTGTTCCGCCTATATTTTCCAACATGGTTTTGTGTAATTCCATCAGAGCAGCGCCGTCGGTCTTTGCCCAGCCTTTGCCGTCTTCATTCTCATAGTTGCTCATCGCTCCCATGAGCAAGCCGTTCTTTTTCCATGTGCCGTTATCGCCTTCAAATCTGACCAATTTCTCGCAGATTTGTTGCACTGTCGCTGCGTCGCTCCAGGGAATGCGTCCGACAATGACTTCCGGCACCCAATCCGGATTATCTTCGCCATACTCACCAAACTTGCCATCGCCGTCTGCGTCCCAATTACCGGTTAAATCGGCGTAATAGTAGTCTGTCGGCGTGTTCTCATCGGAGGAATTCGCTTTGGGCGAACACATGCGCATGGGAATGTCATCCACATCCCCAACGAGCAGCACATACTCAATCCCCCACTCGCTATATTTATCTATCAAAAAATTTCTTATTCTTTCCGGCAAATCCAACCCGCTGTACTGTTCAAAAATCCATTCAATCGTAACTGCGCTAACAGAATAGCCGAGCATTTGCTTCCAATTGACCAGCGGCGAAATCGCATTTTCCAACGCAGCCGGCATAATGATAACATAATTACCGGATTGGATATTCTGCGCTGCATTTCTTCCCGAATAATATTTCTGTCGCAGTTGATTGAATGACAAAATTCGCCCGCTGTCATTTGGCAAAATCGGATTTGACAGAGAGCGAGTTGGTGTTTTTGATGTTGTGTAATTAACAATGATCTGAATGTGCGGAATATATTTCAGTTTTTTTCTCACGGGATTGAAAATAAATGGGACGAAAACAACACGCACAAATTTGACCTGACGATAGCTCCCTTCTCCGGCCAACCAACCGACTTTATCAGGGAAAAAGGCGTCTTTTTTGTAAATGCTTCTATTCTTTTCATAAATAGACCGCGCTTCGAGGGTTAAATCATGGCTTTCTGTCATGGGCAAAGTCAGAGGTGCCGGGCGTATCTGATAAAAACCATCAATTTCTACTTCCGTTTCAGGGATTATTTCAACCGAAATAATTCGGGCATCTGGGGGCATCTCAATCATAAATGTCCTGGCTGGTAACATCGGCTCTCCGGGCGTGAGCAAATTACCAAAACCTTCCATCATTATTTCATATTCTCCGTTTTCACTCTGAACAAGCTGAAAATCATTCGCTGCTAAATTTTTTACAATTTGCTCCGACCGCGCGTTTCCCGCCAATATCAATGATGTAAAAAATAACAAAAATAGTTGCCAAAATATTTTCCCGTCACGCATGGTGCCCGTCCTTTCCCTGGAGAGTCGAACCCGAAAAATTTCAATTTGCAATTGCCCGCTTCAACATTTTAATGCATTCTAAAATTGTCCTTTGCTCAATTTGTCAATTTCAATGGAATGATTTTTTCCCTTCCCCATTAACAGTTCTAATGCTGAGCTGATTATTAAAATTTTGTTAAGGGATAAGATTCAAATTTTCAAGCTAATTTACCCGTTCAGAAATTTTTTACCTGCAATTTTGCACTTTTCGCATCGACAATTAAAAAATAAAGATAATAAATTGCGGAGAATACGTGCTCTGATTAATTCAAATACCATACCAGAGCCGACTACAGGCAGGGGGAGTTTGCTGAAGGAAATTATTTTAATAATATTCGTAACTATTCAGCTTGAGTCGTCTCTTTATAATTTTATAAGCTGCTGAAGCAGCTATTTGCTTTCTGGCTTGTATTACCCCACCATGCTGAAGCATGGTGTTTGTTCAAAAATCAGTTGTATTAACACCACGATTCATCGTGGTCTCCATAAATAAATCAATATTGCAAGCCAATTATCCGCTTCAGCGGCTTCTTGAATAGCCATACCTGAATAGTAACTAATATTTTGGATTAAATAACAGAAAATTAATGCTACTGATTCAGCCAGCAGCGAGAGAAATGATTTGAGGAAATAGGAAGTAATTCAGGTTCTTTTTCACGACACAGAACCATGGCGTGTGCGCAGCGAGGGTGAAATTTACAGCCTGAAACCATGTCATTCAAATCCGGCACCGTGCCCGGAATTGCCGGTAACTTTTTTTTGCGTTCTTTTGATGAATGCAATCGAGGGATGGAATTGAGCAAACCGCGCGTGTACGGATGCGCCGGATTATGAAATAATTCGAGCACTGGAGCGATTTCAACAATTCGCCCCGCGTACATGACGATCACCCGCTCCGCTGTCTCAGCAACAACGCCCAAATCATGCGTGATCAAAATTACAGCGGTGCTGAACTTGTCCCGCATATCAAGAATCAACTCCAGTATTTGCGCCTGAATGGTAACGTCCAGCGCAGTAGTTGGCTCGTCAGCGATGAGCAGAGCCGGATGGCAGGAAAGTGCCATGGCGATCATCACGCGCTGTTTCATGCCGCCGCTCATTTCATGCGGATATTCCCAGACACGTTCCTCCGCATTGGGGATCCCCACCAGCCGCAGCATTTCGACAGTTTTTTCCAGTGATTCCTTTTTGGAAACATGCTGATGAAGACGAATTGCTTCGGCAATCTGATCTCCAATCGTGAACACCGGATTTAGTGAAGTCATGGGCTCCTGAAAAATCATGGAAATTTCGTTTCCGCGAATTTTCCGCATCTCTTTTTCAGCGATCCGTAACAAATCAGTATTGCGAAATAGAATTTCTCCGGCAATAATCTTCCCCGGCGGCGACGGGATCAGTCTGAGCAGCGACAGTGCCATGACGCTTTTTCCGCAACCGGATTCTCCCACAACGCCGAGAATCTCTTTTTCATTAATTGAAAAACTCACACCTTCGACTGCTTTTACTCTGCCTTCAAAGGTGTCGAAAACCGTGTGGAGATTTTTGACCTGCAAAAGCGTGTCATTTTGTTTATTGCTCATCGCGCACATGCATTATTTTATTGGAAAACATTTGCTGATCCGCCTTGAGCTGGATCAAATAAATTCCGCTGCTGACAGGACGCATGGATTCATCTGTACCGTCCCAGGGGAAAAGATAATTTCCAGCCGGTAACTGCCGCAAAATGAGCGTCTTCACTCGCTGGCCCAGAACATTGAAAACCGCCAGATCGACCGCCACTTGCTTTGTAAGCGAGAAACGTATTTGCGTCACATCGTGAAACGGATTGGGATAATTGGGCAGCAAACGATAATTTTCCGGGGAAGTTGCAACGATTTCCGGCTCCACTGACAACAAAATCTCTTCATTCACCATGACGTCATCGATTGTCCAGCCGCCGCTGCTGCCGGAATTATTCGATTGCAGACAAAAACGAATGACAACACTATCAGATTCAGCAGCTATTTGGGAAATATTCACAATTTGCAGATTCCATTTTTTATCCTTCAGTTCCCTTCGGTAATTGGACCAGACAACCTGATTGTTCACTAATATCTGCGCCTCATCGCCGGATGAAATTCTCAGCCAGCGATAGAATTGCAAATAAATGTTCGTCCAGCCGCTGCAATTCAGGGTACGCATTTGCAGAAAATTGTGTTGGTTATTTTGATAAGCACCGTTCCAGCTTCCGGAGCCCAAATCATTTCCCCACACAAACTGCGGTGAATGCGGAAATCCTGGATCGCCGCTTTCGCCATTGGGAATGCCATATTGCCAGTCATCGTGAGAATTGGGCGTGTCGCCAAAAGTGTCATGCGTCCATTGTTCGCGTCCCTCTTTTTCCATGTCGTCAAAAAAGCCCTGTACGCGCAACGCGAAAGTAAATACCCATTTATTTCCCTCCAAATCGCGCAATTGCACCTCAAGGGGAATTTTTTGCCCCGGCAGCGCTTGCGGAGAAACGGAAATTGCGATTGGGGATGAGGCAAATTTCTCCTCTCCCCCGCTAACAGTGCCGAAAGAAAGATCATTTTCCAGTAAAATCAAATCCGGCGATTCGCTTGAAACGATTCCCAGCACCTGCGTTGAAGGCTTTATTCCCACATTTGCAATTTTCAAATTCAATTGAGCTGATTCCCCGCGATTGAGAATGCCATTGGGATGAATTGCTCCGTCGCCGTCGTCATAAATTTGATAATTTTTCAGCGTCAAATCCGCGTCTTTTTTCAAAAAGAAATCGAAAACGCGCATTGAATCATTGCTCAAAATAGTGATCGGCCGGACGATTTTTTTATAGCCGGGTACATGTGCTTCAAAAGTGAAATCCCCCTGAGGCAAAAAGCGAATGAATCTGCCTGTCAGGGAATCAGCTTTTCGGGGAGTCAATTGTTCCTCGTCAAAAATCTCTTTGATCTTAAAAGTTGCCGGGAGAGGCGAAGATGTACTTGAGTCGAAAAATCTCCCGGTAATTCCTCCCTTGTCAGGTCGGCGCAGCATGACGCGAAAGGCAGGCAAGACCACCTCATTTTCATGATCCGAAGGCGGCGCCGACTGACTGGTCATCAGTTCAACTGTGAAAGACAGCATCCCATATTGCGAATACATCCAGTCATTATGCTCACCGCCGTGCCAGTACCAGGTACCCGATCTCCGAAAATTATATTGGATAGCAGGGTCCACCACATTGATGGAATCCACCAATTCCCGCGCTGTTTCCTGAAACAAGGCATCGTCCGGCGCAACAGGGGCGGATGTGTACGCCCAGGGATATAAAATCACCCTGCCGGAAGTATGAAAAGCCAGCGAGCCGTACGGTTTTATCTGCAATGCCAGGTCGCGGATTGCTTGCGTCTCCGGCTCTGAAAAAGGCGCTGTTCCGTAACGCGAGGCTGTAAATCCCCACCAATAGCCAAAATTTCGATTCAAATCAATGTTATTTGCATTGTATCGTCGCTGCGCTTCGTGACCGTCCGGATTAACGAGCGGCACAACCCAGATCTCGCGATTATCCACCCAATGCGTGACTTCGGAATTAACGCCATAATTTTCGACCATATACTGGATGAAATAGAGGCAGACTTCCAGAGCGTGGTTTTCATTCCCGTGGATGCAACCTTCGATTAACAAACAGGGTTCGTCCTCGTCAGCATCCGGATTATCGGAAATTTTCAGCGCCCAGATTCCGCGATTTTGTACTGAAGCGCCGATGGAATCAAGTCTTGTTATTGCCGGAAAATTGAGCGCAATTTGATGAAGAAACTCCCGCGTTTCCGCATAATTGTGAAAGCCATCCAAAAGCGCAGACTCTTTCGCCTTGCTATGTGCGGTATCTATCTTTTTAATGGAAAGTCCTTTTGCTTTCATGCGCTCGGCTGAAGCATCAGAACAAATTACATCAATCCACCGTCCGAAATTTGTGCCGGCTACAGTGAAATCGAAATCCCGCAACGTTTCAAACTCTTGACTGTGCGAAATAAAGACGCGATAGACATGCAAATTGTGAGATTGGCTGAAAACAGGCAAAGCAAAGCAGAAAATGAAAACAATCCAGGCAGGCGGTCGAAGCCTCATCATGTTTTTCTCCCTTTTGTGATTATCTAAAATAACATGATTTATCCAAAAAATCAAATGATTTTTTAGACATCTGATATTTTTTTCCAAAGGTTCTTTCATTTTTCGCTCTTATCTCCGGTTTCAGACGCTCAAAATATCCATTTATTTCAAAAAAACATTAACATCTGAAGTCCGAACTTTGCAAATTGAAATCCATCAACAATAGTTATTGTCGTTTTCCGTCATATTTAACGGATAAACACGACATTCCCTCCATTTTTATTAAGCAACAATAATCAACTTTATTATTGTTTAATAAAGAGTTAGTTATAGTTACACAAAGTAAAGCTAAATATTTACGTTATTTTTTCATTGAGGCACAAAAATTGTAAAAAAAGTGATAGCTCATAGCACCGATATATTCTGAAGACACAGACGATACATCACTCTCGGACACAACAATACCAACGACAGGAAAAATATGCAGGCATACAAACCGATATTAGTTATTGATGATGATGTTATGATTTTGGAATTGATGCAGGATATTTTTAAGCATCAAAAGCTGGAAACAATTGTCGCGGACAGCGGTTTGGATGGTATTAAAAAATTTAAAAAATATGAGCCCGATATCGTTTTTCTTGATTTCAAAATGCCGCACATGAACGGCATTGAGACAATGGAAAAAATTCTAAACATTGATCCCGGCGCCTATGTGATTATTTGCACAAGTCATGCTAACCTGGACACTGCTGTGGAAGCGATGAAAAAGGGCG
>NATN01000174.1 GCA_002085355.1 Candidatus Zhuqueibacterota bacterium 4484_87
GATTCTCCGGCAAAGGCTTCGCTCAATGATTTCTCCGTCATTTTTTTCATGACATTCCTCCTGTGTTTAGTTCTATTTTTCAACGATTCAATTCATGTAACTATTCGGCTAACAAAAAATTTGCCACGAAGGCGCAGAGCTCGCAGAGGGAAAAATAATAAAATCAAATTTATATGCTATAAATCTCTTTGAACTGTTTTTGTTTTTTGAATTAGTGAGAATTATCACTTCATTTAAAAAAATAGTTATCTCTGTGCCCTCTGTGTCACGGTGGTTGAATAGTAAATAATTCTTTTTGTTTGATGTTTGGAAATTTAATATTTACATAGGCCAGAATCGGTTATCATTCCAGATTTTCTCGCGCAGCTCACGATCAAGGTCAATCAAAAATTTCAAATGTGTGCGTTCCCAATTTGCCAGCCAGCGAAAAAAGAGCTACTTCATTTTCATCGGTGGAAACCTCTGCCCGCTGACTGTAATATTCAACAGCTTTTTCTTCCATCGCCATAGCAGCGGAAATAGCCGCTGCCTCGAAATCGGCACTGCTGATCTCTTTGCGAATTTTTTCTACGAGCACTTCTGCGCTCACAATGTCTGGTGTCTCGCGATATTCTTTGGGTTCAATTGTTCCCCCTTTCACGATGGTCGTGTAATGGTCGGAAAGAATGGCAATGTGTTTTTGTTCTTCGGCAGCCATAGTTTCAAATATATCCTTGACATTTTCACTTTTAGTTTATTGAGCGACAGTTACATAAAAAGTCTTGCCTTTGATTTCCAGTAAAATGGCGCCTTTCAAAACATCAATCATGTTTTCGCTCATACTTTCCTCCGATTTTGAATCGTTACTCATATTGTTTTTCCATGCAGTCTTTGCAAATCCCGACAAAATTCCCATGCACTTCTTCTACTTTATGACCCAATTCTTCAACATATTGACGAAAAGTGCATGGCACATCGATATCAATGATTCGATGGCATACTTTGCAAATAAAATGGTGGTGGGAATTAAAATTATACTCATAATGAGCTTCAGAATCCAGAGTTGAAAGGACAGACACCAGACCATGTTTACTCAAAACACCAAGCGTATTATACACCGTTGTTTTCGACAAGGTCGGCACTTTTTTGTATAGCGCACTATAAATCATGTCCACTGTCGGATGATTGTGGTGCTTCTCCAGATATTCCAGAATTTTGATCCGCTGGAAAGTGGGTTTAATCCCCTTCTCTACGAGCATTCTTTTGTATTTTTCCATGAGACCTGCATTATAAGTTAGAAATGACTATTAATTTATAATCAATATAAATTAAATTAGTTTCAAAATCAAGTATTTTTTTGTTCAGCAGAAATATTTAAACGTAAAGATTTTAAGTAATTGGAAAAATCTGTTTTCACTATTGACATTCTTGAGTTATTTTATTAAATTGAAATCATGTTAATTATCCAATCCTGTGTTATTCCTCAATTGTGCCAATGAAAGGAATTTCTGATGAAATGCGCAATGGTACCGCTACCGCTGTTCCCGCTGGTCTTTTTCGTTTTGAGCGCATTATTTTTGACCCTCTCTTCTGTAATCAGCTCTTCGAATAAAAAAAGTAAACTCGCTATCTTAAATGCGTACATCTGGACAGGTGCGAAGAAGAAACCCCTCGCTCAGGCCATTGCTGTGGAAAATTCAATCATTGTTGCAGTAGGTAGCAATGAAGAAATCCAAGCTTTCATCGATGAAAAAACGCTGGTCATTGATGCTAAAGGAAGAATGATCACGCCCGGATTTATTGACTCTCACCTTCATCTTTTAGAGGGAGGGCTCCGACTCGCCTCTGTGCAATTACGTGATGCAAACAGTAAAGAACTTTTTATCCGGCGAATTGCTGAATTCGCTCAGAAAATTTCACCGGGCGAGTGGATCACCGGCGGAGACTGGGATCATTCACTCTGGGGCGGCGAGGTTCCGTCAGCGGAATGGATCGACAATGTTACTCCGCACAATCCGGTATGGGTGAGTCGGCTTGACGGACACATGGCTCTGGCGAACAGCAAGGCGCTGGAAATTGCTTCTGTCAGCGCATCGACAAAGGATGTCGCCGGCGGGACAATTGTCCGCGACAGCAAGGGCAAGCCGACCGGTATTTTCAAAGATAACGCTATGAATCTCATCGAGCAATTCGTTGCAACTCCGACAAAAGAGATGAAGGAACGCGCTCTCCAAAGCGCCACGGGTTACCTCTTCCAAAACGGCGTTACATCAGTCCATCATCTGGGCACATGGGAAGATCTGCATTTTCTTCAACACGCGCATCAGAAGAATCAGCTAAAAATACGAATTTATGCTGCTGTTCCCATTGCCTCATTTGAGAAATTACATCAATTCATTCAAAAAAACGGAGTCGGCGATTCCTGGTTAAAAATCGGCGGATTGAAGGGTTTTGCCGATGGTTCTCTCGGTTCGCACACGGCTGCTTTTTTTGAACCGTTTTTGGATGCACCGGACAATAGCGGTTTTTTGGTTAATTCTCCGGAAACGCTTTACGAATGGATCAGTCAGTCGGATAAGTTGGGTTTGCAGCCCATAGTTCACGCCATCGGAGACCGGGCGAATCACATTTTGCTGGATATTTATGAACGTGTCATTGCTGAAAACGAAAATCAAAATCGCCGCTTTCGCATCGAACACGCACAACATCTGTGCGCGGAGGATATTCCCAGATTCGGGAAATTGGGAATCATTGCCAGTATGCAGCCGTACCACCTCATCGACGACGGGAGATGGGCGGAAAAGGTCATAGGCGCCGAGCGGGCGAAAACAACTCACGCATTCAAATCCCTATTGGAAACCGCCGCCAAACTGGCGTTCGGCAGTGACTGGTATGTAGCGCCACCTGATCCAATAATGGGTATCTACGCCGCAGTGACGAGACGAACACTCGATGAGAAACATCCGCACGGTTGGGTCCCAGAACAAAAAATTTCCGTTGAACAAGCGCTCCGTGGTTATACCATCGATGCTGCCTTTGCGTCTTTTGACGAAAAAATGAAAGGTTCGCTCGAGCCAGGAAAATTAGCTGATCTGGTCATGCTGGACAAAAATATATTCACAACTCCTCCGGAAAAAATCCGTGATGTGCAAGTGGCAATGACCATTGTGAACGGAGAGATTGTTTTTCAAAATTTCACTGCCGAATATTTGGAGCCAGCGGATTTGCGTTAGTAAGGAATTAACTAAAAATGCGAATGACCAGTTAAAATTGAAATAAGACGCTAATCGATTGTTTTTAAAAGGCTGACGCCTTAACTCCAATCCGATTTCGGAATTAAGCCGTAAGGCTTTTATTGTTTTTTATTGCTATTTTACTTAAAATTTTTCAACTGGTCATTTATATTAAAATTTTATCGCCAAAACAGCACAGATTGACGCCACGGATAATTGATTCCGGAAAAACTTATATGCAGGAAAGTAACACTAAACTTAAAATAAATACCTCAAACGCGTTTTACCTATTTGGAGGTGAAGATGAAAGTAAAAATCGACGAAGTGGTAATTACAGATCGCATTCGTCAGGAACTTCATGATCTCTATGAGCTTAAGAGCTCCATTCGACAAGTCGGATTACTGAACCCCATTATCATCAACGAAGAGTATGAACTTTTGAGCGGATTCCGCCGCTTAAATGCCTGCAGGCAATTAGGCTGGAAGGAGATTGACGCCATCATGGTGCACACCGGCGATGACGAATTGAAAAAATTGGAGGTGGAATATCATGAAAACATCGGGCGAAAGGATCTGACCGAAGTGGATGTGCGGGCATACGAGAAAAAGCGGTTGACACTTCTGAACCCGCCTAAAAGATTTCATTTTTCCAACTTTCTCAAATCAATCTTAAATTTTTTCTGCCGTCTATTTGGCAAAAAGAAGATGTCCGAAGATCAAAATTAAAAGGATTTTCAATGGCAAAAAAAATAACGCGCAGAGAGTTTAGCAAAACAACTATTCTCGCGACCGGCGGCATCATCGCCGGCTGCCATTTGCGTAATCGTTTTGATATCGTCATTAAAAACGGACTTGTCTTTTCAGGCGATGGTTCTGAACCTCAAAAAATTGATATTGGTATAAAAGATGGCAAAATCACTGCCATTGACAAACTTGAATCTGTCTCTGCAAATCGTACAATTGATGCTGCTGGTCTTGCTGTAGCGCCGGGATTTATTGACATTCACACGCATACAGACACAGAGCTTTTAGTTGATCCTCGCGGACAAAGTAAAATTCATCAGGGCGTGACAACAGAAATCAGTGGGAATTGCGGTTATTCTCCTTTCCCGCTCAACGAGGATGACCGCGCTGAGTTGGATCAGAATCTTTCTGAAAAATATGGAATTCACGCTGACTGGCGCGATACAGCAGGATTTTTAACTGCAATCGAAAGAAAAGGTACGTCGTTGAATTATGTGACTCTCACAGGACACGGCAATTTGCGGGCTTATGTTGTGGGCAAAAACGATGTCGCACCAACGGCCGAACAAATGAAACAAATGAAACGCGTCCTGGCTGAATCTCTGGAACAGGGGAGCTTTGGCCTGTCCACAGGTCTGGAATATGCGCCTGGCAGCTATGCTTCAACAGAGGAATTAATTGAACTGAGCAAAGTAGTTGCCGCACATCAGGGAATCTACGCGACCCACATGCGAAACGAAGACGATTTTGTGGAAGAAGCAGTCGCGGAAGCACTTCGAATTTGCCGGGAGGCCGAAGTTTCCACTGAAATTTCTCATTTGAAAGCCTGCAATCAAAATAACTGGCACAAAGTCGATCATCTACTGGAAATGATCAGCAATGCTATTGAGCAGGGGCTGCCTGTTCTTGCCGACCGTTATCCGTACATCGCCTACAGCACAGGTCTGTCCACATTTTTGCCTCTGTGGGCGCGTCAGGGATCGACCGATGAAATTCTTCAACGTTTGCAGGACAATTCCCTGCTTCCAAAAATTCGCGCCTACGCTGCAAAACGCGGCTCCCGAATCGGCGGTTGGGACCGTGTTGTTATCGCTTCCTGCAACCGGGAAGAGAATAAACAATGGCAGGGAAAATCCATCGCCGAGTGTTCCCGGAATAGCAGTCTTGAACCGTTTGAATTCATTCAGCAACTCCTTATTGCAGAACACAACAGCGTGGATATTGTCGGTTTTGCAATGAATGAGGATAATCTCAAGAAAGTTCTGCAAGCCGACTTTGTGACCATCGGCTCTGACGGCAACGCCATCTCCCCCACCGGAAAATTGGGGCAAGGCAAACCACATCCGCGCTACTACGGCACTTTTCCGCGCGTTCTGGGGAAATATGGGCGCGAAGAAAAACTTTTTGATCTCGCAACTGCAATCAAAAAAATGACAGGACTCCCGGCGAAAAAATTTTACTTGAAAAGCCGCGGTCTGATCGCAAAAGGCTATTTTGCAGACATCACAATTTTTGATCCGGCGACAGTAATTGATAAAGCGACTTTTGTCGATCCGCATCATTTCGCCGCCGGAATTAAGTATGTGCTCGTCAACGGAGTTCTCACCATTGACAATGAGAAACATACCGGCGCTCTCAGCGGTCAGGTTTTGCGGCACGCATCGTAAATCACCTTTAACCAACAAATAATCGGATGCCTAAACAGGCATTTCAGGAGCAAAAAAATGGCATGGATCACTTCACCGGAAGCGTGGATTTCACTGATCACTTTAACCGCGCTGGAAATCGTTCTGGGAATCGACAATATTATTTTCATTTCAATAATTGTGGGAAAATTGCCAGATAGTTTGCGCAACAGAGCCCGTACAATTGGTCTGGCGCTGGCAATGGTGACAAGGATTCTGCTGTTGCTGATTCTGAGCTGGATCATGACGCTTTCGCAACCGCTGTTTTCGCTCTGGCGCTGGGAATTTTCCGGCAGGGATCTCATCCTCGTTGCTGGCGGATTATTTCTGCTGGCAAAAAGCACTCACGAGATTCATACAGCTCTGGAAGGCGAGGAAACAGAATCCGACATCAGCAAATCGGCAAGTTTCCTCAGTGTTATCATTCAAATTTCCCTGCTGGACATCATTTTTTCACTCGACTCTGTGATTACAGCCGTGGGACTGGCGGAGCATCTGTCAGTTATGATCATTGCCATTGTTCTCGCCGTGGGAGTTATGATGCTTGCCGCGAATGCCATCGGAAATCTTGTTGACCAACATCCGACCATTAAAATGCTC
>NATN01000175.1 GCA_002085355.1 Candidatus Zhuqueibacterota bacterium 4484_87
TTTATTTTGGCAAAGAAGGTACGGCATATGCGAAAAATTTGGGCAATGGTTTCATGGCACGGGCCAAGGTTTATTTTTAAACAGAGGACAAAATGATCAAGAAAATCCTCATTTTAGGGGGATACGGAAATACAGGGAAATGGATTGCAGAATTGTTGCTGCGTTTTTCGCAAGTAGACTTGATTATAGCCGGACGAAATAAAATTAAGGCTGAAAAGACGGCAGCCCAACTCAATCAAAAGTATCGCTCTCCAAAAACGACAGCAGCAGTCGTGGATGCTGGAAATTATGACCAATTAATGCAAGCGCTGCGGCAGGTTGATCTGGTCATCGTGGCGGCGAGTGTCGTAGATGATATTGACAAAGTTGCACAGGCAGCAATTGAAGCCAAAGTGCATTATCTTGATACGTTACTTTCTTCCGAGAAAAAACTAAATGAATTGAAGAAGTTAATGCCGGAAATGAAAAAACAGGGGGTTGTTTTTGTTACGGATGGAGGTTTTCATCCCGGCTTACCGGCGGCAATGGTACGGTTCGCAAAAGAATATTTTGATGAATTACACGTTGCACAAATTTTTAGCCTGCTGCGTTTCAACTGGCGTGACCTGCAATTTTCACAATCAACAATTGATGAAATGATCGATGAGTTTGAACATTATAAACCGGTCATTTTTGAAAATGGCGAATGGAAGAATGTTGGGTGGAGTTTTGCGCGGCGCGCTGATTTCGGTGAAATTTTCGGTAGAGTGAGATGTGTTCCCATGCTTTTACATGAGCTGAATAGGGTTACTGAAAAAATCTCTACACTCACAACGACCGGTTTTTATGTTTCTGGTTTTAATTGGTTCACGGATAATTTTATTTTGCCTCTGGTTATGTTGGGAGTAAAAGTTTTGCCGAGAGAAAAAATGGGCTTTTTGAAAAAAGCTTTTATCTGGAGTTTGCGAAAATTTTCATCGCCGCCTTTTCGTACGAGCTTGAAAATGGAAGCGAGCGGCTTAAAAAAATCGGAAAAGACAACCATGACGATGGTAATATTCCACGAGGATGGGTACTTTCTGACCGCAGCACCTGTCGTCGCCTGTATTTTGCAACTTATGAACAGAAATTTCCAGCCGGGACTGCATTTTCAGGGAATGGTCGTTGAGCCGAAAAGTTTTTTTGCTGATTTAACAAAGTTAGGCATTGAAGTAACCATGGATTTACCGGATTTATTTGCAAAAATAGCACAGACTTGAATCCAAGAAGGAGAAAATTAATGAAAGAGAGAATGCTGAAAACGTTAGCCGGTTGGCATGTGCGGCATCCTTATCGTATGATTATTCTTGTCCTCGTTTTGACGTTGATTTTCGGCGCTCTGTCCGAACATTTGCAACTCACTATGCGCTGGTCAGACTTATTACCGACTAATGACCCACGAACAATTGAGTTTAATAAAATAATTGATGATTTTGTCACTTCGACAAGCATCATTGTGGTTGTTCAGGGTGAAGAAAAGCAAATGAAGAAATTTGCTGATGAATTGGTGCCGAAGCTGTTAGCGGCTGTGGACAGCAGCAAAAATCGCGAATGCAAGAAGAAAATTTTCCAACTGGAGGAAAAATTAGCTTCGCTGAAGAATGCCGGAAAGGAGAAGGAGCAGCGCATCAGATCGCAAATATCCGAGTTGCAGGATCGTATCGATAGAAAACTCATTCAAAGAGTGGATTATAAAAACGAAGTTGATTTTTTGAAACAACACGGTCTATTGTTGATAAAAGAAAATGATTTGAAAAATTTAAAAAATGTTTTCACCAGCCCCAATTTAGATGATTTTGTCTTCAATGTCAATAATTCCATGGAGGCGGAGTACATTCAGGATTCGGAATCCATGTCCACGCGCGAAAAAGAAGATGGCGCGTTTATGTTTCTGGACGGCATTGAGGGATTTGTCCGTTTGCTCAATCGCTATGCGGACGGCGAAAACATCTCCGATCGGGAAGTAAAGGAAATTACTGATAAAATTCTCATCGGCGAACCCTATATACTGTCTTATGATAAAAGTACTTTGGTGATAAACGCAATCCCCAATTTTACCATGCTGGACACGGATCTTATGGTGAACGGTACTGACGTGATCCAGGGAATTATTGATCAGCAGCTCAAAAAATATCCTGATATCCGTGCGGGCTTGACCGGTTTCATTCCTGTCGGTCGCGACGAAATGTATTATTCGCAAAAAAGCTTGGGATCGACAACAATCATCGCCATCATTGCCATTCTCATTTTGCTCATCATTGCGTTTCGCATGTGGGTGGCGCCGATCTTTGCCATGATTAATTTGATCATCGGAATTGTGTGGGCGATTGGCGTAACTGTGATTATTGTGGGCAAGTTGAATATTATGACGCAAATGATGTCCGTCATTTTATTGGGGCTGGGGATCGATTTTTCCATCCATCTGATTTCCTTTTTTACCGAGAAACGGGCAGCAGGAGAGAGCATTGCTGATGCCATGGAAGAAACTTTTCTTAAAAGCGGTGGCGGCGTCATCACTGGCGGGCTCACGACATCAGCAGCATTTTTAACGCTGATTGTCTCCAGTTCTCGCGGAATGAAAGAAATGGGACTTGTTACTGGTTTTGGCTTACTGGCAATTTTAGTTGCGACATTTCTTATTTTGCCGATCATGCTTGTTTTACGCGAGAGACTTGTGGACAGGAAGATGAAAAAGTCACAGAAAAGAGCAGAAGTTCTGCAGCGCGATATTTCTTTTAAATCATTGGGAGCAATTGCGGATTGGATTGGCCATCATTACGTTTTTTCCCTGATTAGCATGGCCATTATTACCGCATTCCTTATCTGGCAAGCCTCGAAAATCACTTTTGACACAAATTACATGAATATCGAAGCCGAAGGATTAACTTCCATTGCTTTGCAAGATACAGTGTTGGATAAATTTGATATGAGCATGGATTATTCGATGGTTTTGGCCGCCAGCGTTGAGGAGTCCCGGCAATTAGCTGAAAAATTCCGAGATTTGGGTTCTGTGGCAATGGTTGAAGACATCTCTTTGTATTTGCCTTCAAAAGAAAAACAAGAACGTCGCATGGCACACATTGCTGACATTAAAAATGCAATGTCCCGGGCGATTGTTGCCAGAGGAATTAATCAGCGCGGTTTTGAAAAGATAATCAACGAATTAACGCGTCTTGACATGAATGTCAAAGAGTTGCAGGACATGGCTTATTTGGGCGGACAGGATAAGGTGGATAATAAATGTCAGAAAATCGTCGGGGATCCGGACGACCCTGCAAGCAGAGATATCATTCTGGAGTTAGTGGAAAAGTTGAAGCAGCGTCCTGCTGAAAATCGACGCAGATTGACTGCCATGCAACGGATTTTTGGCCCTTATTACAAACAGAGTATTTTGCAAATGTGCAATTCTTCTGCTTTAACTATTGCTGATATGCCGGAATCAATTTTGGACAGGTATGCGAATAAATCGCGCAGTCAATTTCTGGTGACGATTTATCCGGCAGGAGCGCTGTGGCAGGATTCGGAATTTTTGAAAAGATTTGTTGATGATCTGGAAACAGTTACTTCGCGCGCCACTGGCATGGGACCTGTTTTCCGCGCGTTGGTGGAGATTATCGGCAGAGACGGACAAATTGCCATGCTGCTTACGTTAGTCATCATCTTTTTTCTGCTGTGGCTTGATTTTAAACATGTGCGGGATGCATTTCTGGCAATGATTCCACTGGGAGCGGGAATTTTGTGGATGGTCGGATTGATGCATTTGACTGGCCAACAGTTGACAGTGATGAACGTCATGGGGTTGCCGTTGATTTTGGGAATTGGTATTGACGACGGTGTTCACATCATTCACCGCTGGCGCGCCGAGAAAAAGACAAATCTTCGTCTCGTTTTTGCCAGTACCGGGAAAGCAATTTTGCTGACATCACTTACGACCATGCTCGCGTTCGGGTCGCTTATTTTTGCTATATGGCGCGGCTTTGGCCAGCTTGGAGCGTCGCTTTTCGTTGGTGTTGGCGCTTGCTTTTTGACCACTGTTATTATTTTGTCAGCGCTAATCGGATGGATTTCGCATAGAAATAAGAAATAGCAATAGAATTGAAATAAATGTACATGTAAAAAGCCCGATTAGCAAGAAATCGGGCTTTTGCATTTAATCTCAATAGTGATAAGAATTTGAAAGAAATGCTTGACTTTTTCCAAATGGTTTGATATAATAAGTTAAATAAATGTTACAAAAAATATATAAATTTATCAAAGTAGAAAAACAATAAGCCGTTTGTAGATTTAGTAAAATAGAGAGAATTGTTTTAGTTTTTTGGCTAATATTGATAAGAACTGATTGAAATAGCGGGCAATTGTCTGTATAGCTGATTCTGACAGAGTCATAAATTGGGGAAATTCAAGGAGAATTCGGAATATGAAAAGAATCGAAATCTTGATCGTTTTCATTGTTGCGGGCTTTATTTTTTGCAACAGAGGGTTGGCGCCTACCGGAATCAAGCCATTGCCTCAATCAACCCTTTCGTTTCCCGTCGATGTTGTCGGAGGGGAAATGACGGGGCATTGGATCCCAGCCAGTGAAAATGGCCTGGAAGCAGCATTAGCGAATCCCGAGGCCCTAACTGGTATGGTCGATAGTCTCATTTTAGACAGTCGTCTGAGCGGCAGTTTGACAGTGAGTTCAGAAATGGAGATGGTCTTTGATTCTTTGCTCATCCAAATTTATCCTAATGTCTATTTCGGTGGAATAAAAATACCAGTCAGCCCGTTCATCGAATTCATTGACACAACGATCAGCTACGAGCAACCCTGGGCAAATGTGGTCGTTGCTCCCATAAATACAACGTTTTTGAAAATTGATACACTGGGGTACTCAGCAAGTGGAGATTCACTAACCCTGGTCACAAAACCTGTGGAATTCCCCGGGTTTGAATTTGTCAAATATTATTTACTGTTTCGTTTTATTCGAGACTAAATTTTCTGCCAAACCAATATTGTTGCACGCTCAGGGAATTTTCTCCGGCGGCAAAGCAATTCATGAGGACAAGTTTTTTGAAAAAAATCGGCTCGAGAAGCGCCTGGTTTATTAATTTGCAGATCGTCAATCATCAGAAAGGTCGGTGAAGGCCATGACAGGAGTGGGAAAAAGATTTCTGTTAATTTTTTTCTTTGTTTCTTTCCTTTTAATAATAACGGCGAAGAAGACATTATCTGCTGATAAAATAGAAGGAGTGGTTACCGGCGTTGTCGTACACCAACAAACCGGCGAACCGCTGCCCTTGGCGAATATTTATCTCGAAGGTTCGGCTATCGGTACAGCAACTGACCGGGAGGGACGGTTCATCATCGCCCACGTGCAGCCCGGAAATTATCATCTGGTTTGTTCTGCTATCGGATTTCGCCGGCAAAATCGCACGATTACGGTGAGTGTAAATGACACTTTGAAACTGACTTTTCAAATGCATCCTACGCCCATTCCGCTGAGCCGGCTGGTCGTTACCGCCAGCAAGTTTCAAAACTCAGTGGAAGATATTTCAGTGCGCATGGATTTAGTTTCACCGGATGAATTGACTTCGCGCAATGCCACATCAATCAGCGAAGGGTTGCAATATTTGCCGGGAGTGCAGGTAGCGGGAAACAATGTTTCAATTCGCGGAGCCAACTGGTTCAGCTATGGTCTGGGGACGCGAACGCTGGTACTGCTGGATGGTGTCCCTTTTGTTACCGGAGATGAAAATAAAGCTTTTTTCGATGCTGTTCCTGTATCCGAAGTTAAACAGGTTGAAGTGATGAAGGGCCCCGGGTCTGCATTGTATGGCTCAAGCGCTATGGCTGGCGTGATCAATATCATTACAGAAAAACCGGCGACCGATTCGGCGAATATTCAGCTTTCTTTCTATTCCGGAGTTTACGATAAACCGTCCTACAAAGAGTGGCGTTGGAGCGAAGACTACCGTTCATTCCGAGGCACAAATTTGACTTACCGCAATAATTTTTGGGGCGTGCAGAGCAGTCTTACTTTCAATTACAATCAAAACTCCAATTTCAAACGTGATGCTGATTATCGCAATATAAATTTGTTCGGAAAATTTTATTTTGATGTTAATCCCAACAATCGCTGGCAGGTGACAGCAGGAATGATGCAGAAAGAATCAGGTGGGTTTTTGTTTTGGAAAGATCGGGATCATGCATTGGAACCCGGCAAC
>NATN01000176.1 GCA_002085355.1 Candidatus Zhuqueibacterota bacterium 4484_87
CAAGCCATCTGGAAGGATGGTTCTCCTGCCTTCACTCATATTGATACCATGAAGAACGTGAAGGTCGGACAATCCATTACTTTGGAGCCGCTAAGCGGGTCATCTTCTCAGCCCGCAGGATTTCAGGTCAGTCTTTCCGGCGAAGATTGGAATTGGCCTGACAAAATCCCTATCGAGGCGGCCGAAGATATTGATGCGCGTACTTTTTTGGGCTCTTATCTTTATCTGGTGACCGATGCTGCTGGCAAGCGTGTGCTTGAGATTAACCCGGCGACAGGATCTCTCATTTGGGAATTTTCCGGCGAAAATGTGAATGATCCTCGCTACCTGGCTTTTCCTGTCGATGCTTTCAGTTACTCGGAGAAAGAGAATGAAGAAACCGTCCGGAAAGTTCTGATCACAGATCAGGGCAGACATCGGGTTATCAAAGTCATTCAGGCAACAAAAGACATTCAGTGGAGCTTTGGCCATGCCGATGTGGAAGGCACAGCGGATGGCTATTTGTCCAGCCCTTCCGATGCAGTGGCGATACCAGATTCCGGAAAAGTGTTCATCTGTGACAAAGGGAACAATCGCATACTTCTCGTGCGAGAATCTGATGGTGCAGTGGAATGGAGATACAACAACGGTCTGAACAATCCCGTGGACATCGAATATAATGAAGATCAAAATGCGATTCTCGTCACTGACCAGAGTAATCACCGCGTTATTCTTATTGACCTGGACACCAATGCCATAAGCTGGCAATTCGGCAAAACAGCAGAACCGGACTCGGGCTCAAAAGGGCTTAATCTCCCGTCTGATGCTGATTTCCTGTCTAACGGAAACATCCTCATTGCTGATGCAGGGAACCATCGACTCATCGAAGTGAATCCAGCAGGGGATGTCGTTTGGGAATTTGGCAAAAGATTTGAAAATTTAAAAGATGCAGACCGGCTTAACGATAATAAACATGTCATTGTAAATGAAAACCTTCCTGCCCGCATCGGCTATACTACTGATTATTTCGTTTCCAGCCCTTTCGACATCGGAAAAGAAGTCAGTTTCACCAATCTGCTCTGGGAAGCCGACACAATGGCAGGCATTAGTTCCGTTAAACTACAGCTTCGGTCTGCAAATACGTTGGGCGACCTGGAATCGGCGCATTGGTATGGGCCAGGCCCCACAGAGGACGATACCCTTTATGTCTCTCCGTTTACGCAAATCAATCCCGTGCACAATGGCCATAGATTTTACCAATTTAAGGCAAGGCTCATCACCTCCAACCCACTGTACACGCCGACACTAAACAATGTAATTTTGAATTATTTCTATTACGATGTTGAAGCCACCGGCATCATTACGTCGGATCCAATTTATGAAACAGGCAACAGAATCATCACGCGCTGGAACAAACTCTTTTTCAACACAATTCTTCCCACGAATCCTGCAAATCGCAATAAAGTAGAGCTAAAAATTACTATAAAAGATGCGATCACTAAAGCAGATATTCGCAGTTTTACAGCGAGTAATGTGGACACAACCAATGAGGAAGCCCTTTCGAGCATTGTCGGCTTGCAGGAAAAACAGAGCATCTATTTGCAGGCAAGTTTTAAAACAAATAATAGTTCTGTCTCACCAGCGCTTGATTTTTGGGAATTAGAGTGGGAAAGCACTACCTCCTCACTGGCAAGTATCCAATTCGTAAATGAAGATTATCTGGATGTTTCCCGCTATCGTTTTTCCGACAAAATTCAGCCGGGACAAGCATACATTGATCGCATCACGATTCAGCTCACTGACAGCAATCTGGTTCATGTTCGTGAATCGATTGATGTTGATATTCAGGCGTTACTCAGCACAGACCGCGAAACTGTGACACTGAAGCAGCAGGCAAATGGCAGTTTTCTCCTGCAGCCAAGCATCCCCGGAATCATCCTCAAGTCCGGCGGCCCGATTCGCGACAACGGATTTCTGGAAGTAGTAGATCGTGATACGTTGATCGTAACCTATATCGACCCAACTAACCCGTCTGACATCGCTATGGATAGCGTTTTAATCATCGAAAACACATTGGGAAGCATATTCTTCACCAATCGCTACACAATGAAAATTGACACTATCTCTGAAAACGATACGGTATTTGTTTATGTCAGAGATGAATTGGATCAGGACATTTCTGTAAATCAGGATACGCTTTTTCTGGACTTGATTAATTCATCAACCAACGACAGAGAAATGGTTACTCTTTTGGAAATCGCAGACAGTACTGGCGCTTTCAGGACTGGAGACTTTTTCTCAAGCGTCGGCTATCCCATTCAATTAAAGAATGTCGGTATTATTGATGACAGAAAAATCCAGGTCATTGGCAATGACCGTATCATTATTGATTACGACGATTCCGCCTCTCCGGCGCCAAGTCTGTATGTAATGACCGGAACAGCGCCGCCGGAAGATATTTCCAATAAAAGCAGCAGCCCGCTCGACTTTGACATCGCACCTAATCCGTACAAACCAAATAGCGGCTATAACCTGCAATTTCGGGTATCCAGTTCCATCGGTAAACTGGAGATCGAAAAAATTGAAATTTTTTCCATGGCAGGAGAAAAAATTACAGAAATTCCGGAAGCTGCATTGTCAATGTTTTATAATTATCCTATTCCGCCGCTTGAATACGGATTTTCAAAAAATTGGTGGGATTTAAAAAACAGTAGCGGCGAAGAAGTGAGCAGCGGTACTTATTTCATAAAAATATCCTGCCGCTTTAGCGATACTAATAAGCGCATTTCAAAAATTCGAAAATTAGTGGTTATTCGCTGAAAATGAACCGAGCAAAATGGATACAGCCATGAATAAAAATAGAAAAAAAATTAATTCATTCTTCAAGTTTTGGGTGATTGCTTTACTTTATTTCATTTTTTCTTTAGAAGCAGCACTCATAGCTCAGACCAGCAACGGCGTAGGTAAATACGGAGCCTCATTTCTGCAAGTGAGTTCCTCCGCCAGGCAAGTAGCAATGGGTGACGCCTTTTCCGGTTTGGCGGACGACATCAACCTCATGCGTTACAACATCGGCGCCCTTGGCTTTATTAGAAAATCTACTCTGGGACTGAACTATCACAAATGGATAGATGACACACAACAAGGCTCAATCGGGCTGGCGATGCCCATCGGCTTTGCTGTTTTTGGGGTTGATTTGATTTATTTCAACGAAGGTGAAGTAACAGAGTACCTGGCGGATTTTGTCCCGACAGGCGCAGTCGTCAGCAGCAACGATGTCGCTATGAGTTTTGGTGCAGGATTTCAGAAACAGCTTTTTGGCATGTCTGCTGCTTTCGGCGGCGCCGCCAAAATAGTGCGCCAGACATTAGCCGGACATTCCGCGACAGCACTGGGCATGGATCTGGGAATTTTGCTAAAAAAAGGCCGTTTTTCCTTTGGCGGAACCATTCAAAACTTTTCTATTACAAAGCTGAGGTTTTCAGACAAAGAATCCTCTTTGCCGGAAACCTACCGCGGCGGCATTGGTTATAACACAAAAATAGGAAAAAATTTCAGGCTGAATCTTGCTACCGACATTGCCTGGTTAGTCGATCAAAAAATGCGAATTTACAGCGGCGGCGAAGTGATCATTGGGGATATTATTGCACTACGCGGCGGCTACAAATTTCACGATTTTGAGGTGAATCGATGGGCAGCCGGTATGGGCATTTACATTCCGATGAAATGGCTCAGCGGGTCAAAAGCTCGCATTGATTACTCTTACTCCCCCATTGATATTCTCGGCGGCTCCACTCACCGCCTGTCCATGGTTTTTGAATTTCGCAGTCTGGGGCCTGATATTGGAGTTGATCAATCAAGAATTGATGAAATGACTGAGGAACTGAGAAAAGAACTCGAAGCAGCCAAAAAAGCCCGCGCTGAAACGGAAAAAGCTGAACAGCGCGCCAAAGAATTAGCCCAATTAATGGCAGACCGTTTGAATCAGGTGCAGCAAATCGCTAAAGAGAGCAAAGGAAAAATCGAAGTTCACACCCAAACCCCGACGGACAGCGTCTGGTTGACGATGCGAATCAATTTTGATTTTGACAAATCCAACATTCGCCCCGACGAATATGAGACAATGCACCGCATCGCACAAATTCTCAATACCTATCCGGGTACAAAAGTCCACATATCAGGGCATACTGATTTTATTGGTACAGAAGAGTACAACATTCGGCTGTCGCATCGCCGCGTGGACAGCGTTATGACGTTTCTCAATAAAAAAGAAGGCGTGGATTTAAACCGATTCTATTATCCCGTTGGCTACGGCAAGCAGAAGCCAATTGCGAGCAATGAGACACCGGAAGGGCGTTTTAAAAACAGACGCGTTGATTTTGTTATTTACACAACGGACAACGCGCTGCCAATACCGGAAGGGTCTGCAATAAAAACAGTAAAAATGTATGATGACTCAACAGTTCAAATTATCTGTAACGGAAAAGTCAAATTCGAGCATAAATTTCTGACAAACCCGGATCGTATCGTGATTGATTTCCCGAATATCTTCATGTTGACAACAGAAAAAACAATCCGGCTCAATAGCAGCATCTTCCTGCGTGCCCGATTAGGCTATCATCCTGACAAAAAGTTCTCGCGGATAGTACTGGACTTAAAGACTCCAATCAACTATCTTATTGCTGCCAAAGACCACATCATTTATGTCCGCGTCAAATAAAAATTAACTGAATCGATAAGATTATAGCCCTTGTGTTGGCAATTGCACACAAGGGCTTTTTTAATTAACAACAATTTTCCGATTCAACTCTCCAAAAGTCCATTTCTTTGAATCCTACACGTATTTAATTCATCTATTCAAGAGCATTGTATTAAAAATATGAGAAAAAATTTTTAAAATTTCTCTTGCAAATTAACACGAATCTGCTTAACTTTACAAACAAATTTTTGAACCAGCAAAAGCAAAATGAGGAAGAACTATGAGCGAATTATTGACGATCACTACGGAAAATTTTGAAGACGAAGTACTGAACTCCGATGTACCGGTACTCATTGATTTCTGGGCAATCTGGTGTGCTCCCTGTAAGCTCATCGCTCCGATTGTCGAGGACATGGCTAAGGAATACGCGGGCAAATTAAAAGTTGGCAAATGCGATGTTGACAGCAACCAGGCAATCGCTTTGCAGTACGGGATCCGCAGCATTCCGACGGTGCTTATTTTTAAAGACGGCAAAGTGAAAGAACAAATAATCGGCGCGGTTCCGAAACATCACATTGCCGATAAAGTAAAATCCGTTTTGTCTTAAAAATTTGAAAAATAATCAATTTTTCACTTGCATTTTTTATATTAGCATGTTATATTAAGAAATACTTTTTGGAAATCATTCATGAATAAAATTTACTTCTCAAATATGACAAATGCCCCTGTGACCGATGCAAATTGGTGGTGGTGGCGTACGTCCATATTCGGGGAGGATTTATTTCTGACGTGATTTCTTAACCAGCAAATTAGCAAATTCAATAAATCTAACCCACTTTCATTAAAGTGGGTTTTTTTTTGCAAAAAATTTGGAGGCAACGTGCACACACTGAATGACCAGCAGCTAAAAATTGGCGAATTGCCAAATCTTCAAATTTTGCCCATTGATCAAATCACTTTTCACGAAGAGCCGGATGATGAACGCTCTGGCAAGTTAATTGAAAATCTGCGCAAAGAAAACAAGTTAAAAAACCCGCCTGTTGTGGCGACCTATGGTGATAATCGTCACTATATTTTGCTGGACGGGGCGAATCGCATCACTGCTTTGCGCCGATTGGAAATCCCCGATGTCTTGGTGCAAGTAATCGACCTCTTTGATCCGGGCCTCATTTTTCTTCATTGGCATCATGCCGTAGAACATTTCTCAAAAAATGAGTTTGTGAACACATTACAAAAAATTCCGTCACTAAAAATCAATCAATTAACGGACAATAACCTGCAAAGCAATGAAAATGGTGACCTACTTTGCCAAATCGTCTTCCGCGACGGGAGTCTGTACGCTGTTCATGCCCACGCCGATTTATTTCAACGGATAGAGGATTTAAAACAAATTACCGGACTTTACAAGGGCTCCTATTATATGGATCGGGTGAGTTACACAAATCTGGCGCATTTGAAGCAGAATTATGCCAATTTTTGTGCGCTGATAGTTTTTCGGGAATTTACGAAAGAAGAATTAGTTCAATTGACTCGAATTAATGTACCGCTGGATATTTTACGTTTTGATGTTTCCGTTGATCAAAAAAACCATTGGCTGCAAAAACGCATCAATGAGCAAATTTCTGACAAATCCATTCGTTTTTATCATGAACCGACATTTTTATTTGATGAATAAACAGTTATTCCATTCAACCAACTGAGGAGAGAACCATGTCACAAACAAAAATTTTTCTACCTGAAAGCGAACTGCCGAAACAATGGTATAACATCCTTGCTGATTTACCCAAGCCGATGCCGCCGGTGCTGCATCCGGCAACACAAAAGCCAATCACTCCCGACGATCTGGCCCCTCTTTTCCCGATGGAAGTCATAAAACAGGAAGTCAGCACGGAACGATGGATCGATATTCCTGACCAGGTGCTGGACATTTATCGTCTCTGGAGACCATCACCGCTTTTTCGTGCCTATCGGTTGGAGAAAGCACTGGACACTCCCGCGAAAATTTATTTCAAATATGAAGGCGTCAGTCCGGCAGGCAGCCACAAACCGAACTTAGTCTGGCGTGCAATTTTTTCGACATTGAATGCAAAGTTTACATGGTAAGAATCAGCTTCAATCAGAAACCGTACCGCAAATCGATGATTCGCACCTGGGGCGCCACTGTTGTTCCCAGTCCCAGTCCGGACACAAATGCCGGCAGGAAAGTGCTGGAAAAAGACCCTGATTCTCCGGGAAGTCTGGGAATTGCCATTAGCGAGGCTGTGGAAGATGCTGTCACGCGGGACGACACCAAATATTCGCTGGGAAGCGTTCTGAACCATGTGCTGCTGCATCAGACTGTCATTGGCTTGGAAGCAAAGAAGCAAATGGAAATTGCCGGCGACTATCCGGATGTCATCATCGGTTGCGTCGGAGGAGGAAGCAACTTTGGCGGTATTGCATTGCCTTTTATGAAGGATAAATTTGAAGGTAAAAAAGTGCGAGCCATCGCTGTGGAACCTGCGTCCTGCCCGACTCTGACCCGCGGACCTTATGCTTACGATTTTGGAGATGAAGCACAAATGACGCCTCTGATGGCAATGCATACATTAGGCCACGATTTTGTCCCCCCCCCCATTCATGCAGGTGGGCTCCGCTATCATGGCATGGCGCCGATCATCAGCCATCTCGTTCGGGAAAAATACATTGAAGCGGTCGCTTATAAACAACTGGAAATTTTCCAGTCTGGTGTGCTTTTCAGCCGCTCTGAGGGGATCATTCCTGCGCCGGAGTCCACTCATGCCATTCACGCAACAATCGTGGAAGCGCTGAAGGCAAAAGAAGCCGGAACGCCGACGACCATCCTTTTCAACCTCAGCGGCCACGGCCATTTCGATATGGCTTCTTACGACGCTTATTTTGAAGGGAACTTGAAAGATCACGCGCTCCCCGAAGATGACATTAAAAACGCGCTGGAAGCAACAAAAAATTATCCGAAGATTGATTAGTCGTTTCGCCGGAGTCGTTCATTGCGAACGGCTCCGCTTTATTTTTAAAATAATCCGGATATGTGTCGTCCTTATCACCCAGCGTTTCAAAACAACGATGATTTCAAAAAATTTTTCGCTACCCCTCTGCCAGCAAAAATTCAAAAAAAAATTTATATCAGGAAAAATAAATTGATTCATTGATTTTTTTTTATTAAATTATAAATTAAGCACAACGATTTCTCATTTAAATATCTTGCGAACTCATATCGGGGAAACCCATGCAGCTTGACCTCAAACGGCCGTTAGCATTTTTTGACCTTGAGACTACCGGACTGGATACAAACAGTGCGCGTATCGTTGAAATTGCCATTTTGAAACTGTTTCCGGACGGCAATCAGGAAACTTTTCTCACTCTGGTCAATCCGGAAATTCCCATTCCATCCAGTGCGACTCAAATTCACGGCATCAACAATTTCGATGTCCTGGACAAGCCTTCTTTCAGGGAAATTGCCAGAGATGTTTACGAATTAATCAAAGACTGCGACCTTGCCGGATACAATCTGGCAAAATACGATATTCCTATCCTGGTTAATGAATTCAAACGTGCAGGCATCGATTTTTCCACAGAAGGCGTAAACGTTGTGGATGTGCTGACGATTTTCAGACTCAAGGAACGGCGTGACTTGAGCGCAGCTTACCGCTTTTATTGTCAAAAAGAGCTCAAGGATGCTCACAGCGCACTCAAGGACATTCAGGCAACATTTGAAATTCTCAAAGCACAAACGGAAAAATATGATGACCTCCCCCGCACCGTAGAGGATTTGCACAAATTCTGCAATCAGATGGATGATCGTTATGTTGATCCCGACAGAAAATTTTACTGGGACAACGGCGTTGCTCATTTCAATTTTGGAAAATACCGCGGAAAACCGTTGGAGGAAGTGGTTCAGTCAAACGCTGATTATTTGCAATGGATGTTGAACCAGGATTTTTCAGACGGCACGAGACAAATAATCCGTTCAGCGCTTAAGGGCGAATTTCCTGTTCAAAAAACGCGCTCGACAGAAAATGGTGAATGAGCTTTGATGGCAGGTAATCAAGCAACGCAATTTCGCCGTAATTTACTGAATTGGTACGAGCAAAATCACAGAAAACTTCCGTGGCGCGGAGAACGCGATTTTTACAAGATCTGGGTTTCAGAGGTTATGCTTCAGCAGACGCAAGTCGCCAAAGTCATTGACTATTATCACCGATTTTTGCACCAATTCCCGACCATCGAAAAACTTGCGCGTGCTGATACTGAAAAAATTCTGCGTGTCTGGCAGGGCCTCGGCTATTACGCTCGCGTTCGAAATTTGCATAAAGCTGCACAAATTTTGGTAAAAGATTTTGGCGGCGAGCTGCCGGAAAAAATTGAAGATTTTCAAAAATTACCCGGCGTAGGGAGCTATATTTCTGCTGCTGTTTACAGCTTTTTTAAAAATTCCCCCATTCCCGCCATCGATGGCAATGCAAAAAGAGTCTTCTCTCGATTATTCGAAATTGACACACCTGTTGACTCCGCTGCCGGTGAAAAAGCTATTTATGATGCTGTCATCACGTATTTTGACAGAACTCAACCTGGCAAATTTAATCAGGCAATCATGGAACTGGGCGCGCTAATCTGCAAACCCCAGCAGCCGGAATGTCGCATCTGCCCTCTATCTGATTTTTGCCACGCCTATGTAAATTCATCCCAGAAAACATTTCCCAGAAAAAAAGCAAAAAACAAAGTGGAGACTCACCGAATTGCAATCGCTGTTGTTTTGGACAATTCCAAATTTCTTCTCGCCAGAAGAAATCCTTTCGGCTTGCTCGGTGGCTTGTGGGAATTTCCCGGCGGTAAAATTAATCTGCACGAAAATGCCGAAACAGCCTGTCTCCGCCATTTGCAGGAAAAATTTGGTCTGTCTGCGACCATTTCAGGTAGATTGGGCGCGATTAAACATACCTATTCCCATTTCAAGATCGAAGGCGAAATTTTTCTCTGCCAGCTCAATTCATTTAAACCAACTCTGCACGACCACGACAATTTTGCTTGGATATTTTTGAAAGAAAGCGACCAATTACCCATTCATGCGGCTCATTTGAAAATAATTGACATGTTAAAAAGCCATCTTCAAAATCAACCTTCGGAGCAAAAAACATGGTGAAAGATATTACCATTAGGGAAAGTCAAAAAATTGTAGATGATTGGATTCAAGAAATTGGCGTGAGATATTTTTCAGAATTAACTAATCTCGCTCAATTAGTAGAAGAAGTCGGAGAAGTAGCGCGGATTATTTCACGCACATACGGTGATCAAAGTTTTAAAGACAGTGATTTGGATAAAAATTTGGGAGAGGAATTAGCAGACGTATTGTTTGTGCTCATTTGTCTTGCCAATCAGACTGGCATCGACTTAACTGAAGAGTTCAAAAAGGGAATGGAAAAAAGAACCCGTCGCGATTTTGATCGTCATCGAAACAATGAAAAACTGAAATAAAAAAGAGAAATCAGGCCTCGCAATGAAACCTGATTTCTCCTGAATGATAAAATTAAACGTAAGCTTCTTTCAGCTCTTTCAATAATTGCGTCATAAAATCCCACACCAGTCCAATGGAACCAACGTGAATTTTTTCGTCCGGAGAATGCGGGTATTTAATGGTCGGGCCTATGGAGATCATGTCCATTCCCGGATATTTGTCGCCAATAATTCCGCACTCCAGCCCGGCATGGATAACTTCCACAACCGGTTTTTTATTGTACATGCGTTCGTACAATTCAGTGCTCTTTTTCAGCAATTTGGATTCCATGTTCGGGGGCCACGGTGGATAACCGTCGCCGCTTTTTGCCTGTCCGCCAGCCAATTGAGCAACTGCCTCAATTCTGCTGGTAATTGCATCCAATCGCGAAACAAGCGAGCTACGCTGACTGGTGAGAATTGTAACTGCGCCATTTTCAATGCTGACATTCGCGAGATTATTGGAAGTTTCCACCAAATCTTTGATATCAGTGGACATCGCCGCTACACCGTGAGGTACGGCATAAACGAAATTGATAATTTTCTTCGTTCCGGCTGGCGTAGCAACCTTGTTGAAGGTTCCATTGTTCTCTTTAATAGTCAAGCTCAATTCCGGATCGGTATTCTTGTATTCGCGCCTCATCGTCGCTTCCATATCCGCAATGACAGATTCGGCTTTTTTCAGATCGCTTTCCGGCAAAAATACCACTGCTTCAGAGTCACGGGGGATGGCATTGTGAGCGCTACCACCGACATAATCAGCGATGCGTAAATCTACGCCGGATTTGACAATTTTATCCATGACGCGGCATAAAACTTTGATGGCATTCGCTTTTTCCATCGCAATGTCAATTCCCGAATGCCCGCCTTTCATCCCGCCAGCAACCATTTTGAACTGCTTGTAATTTGCAGGAATCGACTCGGTGTCGAACTGAACAGTCGAAACAGTATTGATGCCACCAGCGCAACCAACAGTAAAGACACCCTCATCTTCAGAATCAACGTTAATCAGGATTTTTCCCTCCAAAAATCCTGGCTGCAAATAGTTAGCGCCAGTTAAACCTGTTTCTTCGTCAACAGTAAATAGCAATTCCAGCGGCGGATGTTCGATGTCTTTATCTACTGCGATCGCCATTGCCATAGCCAATGCAATACCATTATCCGCTCCGAGAGTGGTGCCGTCAGCAGTCAGCCATTCTCCCTCGTAAACCAATTTGATGGGATCCTTGGTAAAATCATGCGTGGATTCCGGTGTTTTCTCGCACACCATATCCATGTGCCCCTGAAGAATCACCACAGGAGAATTTTCATATCCGGGAGTCGCAGGCACCTTAATGACAAGGTTATTCACCTCATCAGTTTTTACCTCAAACCCGTTTTCCTTGGCCCAATCTGTCAGCCATTGAGCGATTTTTTCTTCATGTTTGGAACAACGGGGAATTTGCGTAATTTTCTCAAACCACTTGAGAACTTCCCGTGTCTTTGCATGCGCAATTTCCATGTGTTTCTCCTCATTTTAAATTTGTAACGCGCTTGATGTTAAATCAAAAAATCATAAAACTCTAAATCACATGAATTTTCAATATAATAAAAAAATCCATCAGTGTCAAACAGAAAATTAATTTTCTGTCAAACAGCGCCGATTTTATCAAAAATTGTTTTGGAAATTTTTCCGATTAACTCCTGCGCTTGCACATGATTTTTAATACCTTTAGTCAAAACAACCAAAATGTACGGATGATCAGGTGTCATGTAAACAATCGCTGCATCATGGTCAATTCCGCTAATCCAGCCGGTTTTATGAGCTATGCGAATCGTGGATGGCAAAAAGCGCGGTATTTTATCCTTGTATCTCTGATCGGCAAGAATAGCAATCATTTCATCACATGCGTGAGGCGAAACGACTTGCTTCAATGCAATTTTTTTCATAATCAAATACATATCATAGGCATCAGTCGTGTTGTTCAAGCCTGCGTGATACGCTTTCAGATCTTCCACTCCGCGCAAAACACGGATATTTTCTGCGCCAAGAGAACGCATGGTCGCAGTCACATTCTTTGCATCAACTAAATCAATGAGCAAATTTGTGGCAAAATTGCTGCTCACGGTTATCATCTGGTACACAAGATCGCGGATGCTCATGTTTTTGTTCAAATGCTGATACACAAGGTCGCCACTGTCCTCTGCCTCGCTGAGTGAAAATTTGCTGCCATCAACGATGGACTTAAATTCATTTTTCACTAAAATGGAATCGTCCAAAGAAAGCTGTCCTTCCTCTGCCTGCTTGAAAACTTCAATCATCACCGGCGTTTTCATTGTACTAGCAGCATGCATTTGCATCTTCTCGTTTATAAAAAACGATGCGCCATTTTGCAAATCTTCAAATGCCACGGCTATTGTTGCTTCGGGAAAATCAGCGCATAAATTCTCAATTTCTTTT
>NATN01000177.1 GCA_002085355.1 Candidatus Zhuqueibacterota bacterium 4484_87
TGTTTAATCTACGAATATCTTCATCGCTTGGTACACCGAGAATATTTTTGCACACATCATTGCAATATACAAAATATCCTTCCTCGTCAACCATATACATACCAATAGGAAGAATGGGCCCTGCCTTTTTTAAAATATATTTATAATCACCAACTATTAGGGAAAGAAAATTTTGTGGAAAATCGGCAATAAAAATTTTGAAGGTATCAATAAGAGACATAGCTGCTCACCACTTTCGCAAGGTAATGAGACAAAGAAGATAATTTTTATTCATTATAACAATTTAATTCTTATTAGTCAAGAAAAATCTTTATGATACAAAAAATTTTCTTGTTTACTTATCCAACTATGATATTTAAAACATTTTAACAAAAAAAAGCAACCGCATCGTAATTTGTCCGCGGTTGCTTTTCATAGTTGGCTAACACAAATTAAATTTCAAACAACTAAAACTCTCCCTCAATCCCCAATCCCGGTCTATCCGGCAAAATCAGTTTTCCGTCAACAACATCCACTGCATGAAACGGATCATTGGCGATGAGCAAATTTCCGTCCAGGTCGGCGTAGTCAACGAGGGGGCTAAGGTGTGCTGCCGCTGCGATGGCGACACTGCTTTCGATCATGCAGCCGAGCATCACTTTCATGCCCAGGGAACGCGCCATCCAGATCATGCGTAATGCTTCCTGAATACCGCCGCTTTTCATGAGTTTAATATTAATCCCATCATACGCGGTAGCTAATTTGGGAATGTCGTGCGCGGATTTTACTGCCTCGTCTGCGATAATGGGGATGTTTATCCGTTCGCGCAGCCAGCGGGTTTCTTCCAGCATTTCCGCAGGCATGGGCTGTTCGATGAATTCAACGCCGTGAGTTTCCAGCCATTTTATTTTTTCCAGCGCTTCTTCTTTTGATTTCCAACCTTCGTTTGCGTCCACACGCAGCGGCTTGTCCGTCACTTCCCTGACTGCGGCCATAATTTCCGGATCGTTTTCCTTGCCGACTTTTATTTTTAAAATCGGATATTTTTCTGCCTCGCGAATTTTTTGCTGCATCACTTCCGGCTTGTCGATGCCGATGCTAAACGTCGTAATCGGTGCTTTGGATTTATCCAAACCCAAATATTTATAAAGCGGAACGCCCAATTTTTTCGTCACCCAGTCCATGATGGCAATATCGATGGCGCATTTAGCAGCGGTCTGTTCTTCCACCAGATTCTGAATTTCGTAACCCAAATCGACAAACTTCCACGGATCAGCTTTTTCCACGATGGGTTTGGCTTTTTTAATAACATTAATAGTGGACTCCGGCGTTTCATTGTAGCGAATATTAGGCGCTGCTTCGCCAATACCGCTAACGCCGTCCTTGGTATATTTCACAAAAACATTGTGCTTCACGTCCGAAGAATTGCGTGAGATTGTCCACGTGTGCACTAAATTCAAATCTTTAATTTTGTATTCAAGCATGGCTCCTCCATTAGTTCTTTGACATCCGGAAATTTGAGAGAAAGAGACGGCGCCTGTGCCCAACAAACCAATACCGGCAATGGCTTTTCCGCTCGTCCGCAAAAACTCTTTTCGGCTCATTAACATGGCGTTTCCTTCCATGAAAATTGTTAATTTTTAGTTCAAAGTTTATTTTCTAATAAATTTTAATCCCGTGGCTCGAAACACAAAATCATTCCAAAATTCGTCTTACAACCTGAAAGTGTTTTTTGCGATAGTCGCTGTAATCATCATGCTGTGGAAAAAGGCTATTAATGTGCACCAGACCGTCTGCGTGGATGAATCTCCCGCCTCCTAAATACATGGCAACATGAGTGATGTGATCTTTAGCACTGCCAAAAAAAAGCAAATCACCAGGCTTCACCTGACTCAACGAATCGTCAATAGGAATTTCCGTTCCGACTTTCACCTGCATATTCGCATCGCGCGGCAACTGAATTCCGTTCCATTTATAAATTGTCTGCGTGAAACCTGAACAATCAAATCCTTTGGTCGATTTTCCGCCCCAAAAATAGGGAATTCCCAGAAACATTTTCGCAGTTCGAATCAGCTCCTTTGCATCTGAAGCCTTTCTTGCGAGCAATTTTTTCTCGAACTCGACTAGTTCAGGAGCGACAAATCCGGCTCTGCCATCTGCAAGTTCAACTTGAAAATAGCCTCTTTTTTTGCTCAAAAGAGCTAGTCGGTCGCCCAATACAACATCACAAACAGGGAAAGAGCTTTTGGCATCAGGCTTTTCCCATACCTGTCCGTAATTCTTCTTGACAACCAATTTCTCTTTGCTTTGCCAGTCATTCAAAAATCCAATGCTTCCGCTGGCAATGGATTTACGCATCACCCAACCAAGATATTGATCTTCCAGTTGAACGAAATACCAGCCACCTCTTTTTTTAAGCAGGCGTACTTCGGCTCCCATAAGGCCCTGAGTAATAATTTCCTGATTTATGTCAGGCCTTCGCCTCACCTGAGCAACGCTCACGCGAATTACTCCGCAGGTATCGGCCTCCATTGAACGAGCAGGCAAAACCATCACGCTGTCCACAATTTCAAAATTCGTTTGTGTGCGAAGTTCAGTCAATAAATTTTCTTTTGCCACCGGCGACAACATTTCTCCGCGAAGGATAATTTTTTTCCCAAAACGATAGCCATCTACAGCAAAAACCGTGACTCGTCGATCCGGGGCTGCTTTTTGCTTGACTTGGTCAATCACCCGCATAACAGATTCTGGTAAGTCTCTTTTTGTCTGACACGAAAAAAATGAAACGCCGATAAAAACTACTGTCAGAGCAACAAGAAAATATTTGTAAGAAAACTTTTTAATCATGTAATCCTCTCTTGTTTTTGTACGGATTAAAGCTAATTTGCTACGAAGAATGGAGCGCCACAAAACGCTCAATGGAACGATCATAAGTTTTTTCAACATCATTCGGGAAATAACAGGCAGGAAGTTCTCCAAGTCTCCGATGATATGCGATACATTCGCAACAAAAACCCTTTCTGCTGCAAGGCTCATAGGTACAATTACATTGACTCAAATTCGCCTGATAGTTTTTACATTCCATTCGGACCTCCTCCATTTTTCGCTCGCGTGATCACACCAAACGGCTTGTTCGTTAAATTAACTAATTCATTTCAAACATTCAAGGAATTTTTTAATTGCAATTAAAAAAAATTAATCCGCCGCTGTTAGCGATTACGACATTTTTTTAAAAAGCCGCATCATCAATAATGAAATTTATTGACAATTACGGATATTTTTGTTATAATCATTTGTTTCGAAATCTGGTAACTCTAAAAAAACTGACCGAATAACAAAAGAGGTGAAGCGATGAAGGCATTATTTATGGAAAAAGTGGTTGATCTTCGTCAGGACAAAGAGCCTCTGACCATGAGAGAAGTACCCATCCCGGGACCCGCTGATGCGGAAATTTTGATAAAAATCTCCGCTTGCGGTGTATGCCACACTGAACTGGATGAAATTGAAGGCAGGACTCCACCACCAAGTTATCCCATGATTCCCGGCCATCAGGTTGTGGGGCGTGTGGAGAAATCCGGGAAAAAAGCGACGCGGTTCAAATCAGGTGACAGGGTTGGTGTCGCGTGGATTTTTTCAGCATGCGGAGAATGCGAATTTTGTCGTAGCGGGCAGGAAAACTTATGCCCGGAATTCAGAGCAACGGGCAGAGACGCCAATGGCGGTTACGCTGAGTACATGACTGTGCCGGAAAATTTTGCCTATCCGATACCAAAAATTTTCACGGATGAAGAGGCAGCACCGTTGTTGTGCGCTGGCGCTATCGGATATCGTTCATTGAGATTGACGGGCATGAAAGACGGACAAAATTTGGGACTCACCGGCTTTGGAGCTTCAGCTCATTTGGTGTTAAAAATGGCGAATTTTCAGTACCCAAACTCGAAAATTTTCGTTTTCGCTCGAAGTGAAAAAGAGCGGGAGTTTGCCCGGGAGTTAGGTGCGGTCTGGGCTGGCGACACAACTGAGACCGCTCCGGAAAAGTTAAATTGTATCATCGACACGACGCCAGTGTGGAAACCAGTTGTTGAAGCAATGAAAAATCTTAAACCAGGCGGCAGATTGGTCATTAACGCTATTCGCAAAGAAAATCTTGACAAAGATTATCTGCTGCAACTAAATTATCCCGAACATCTGTGGCTGGAAAAAGAAATTAAAAGCGTCGCCAATGTGGCGCGACGCGATGTGTCTGAATTTTTAGAGTTGGCGGCTAAAATTCCTATCAAACCTGAATTTCAAACTTATCCGTTGGAACATGCGAACCAGGCATTAGTTGAATTAAAAGAAAGAAAAATCCGCGGCGCCAAAGTATTGGTAATGCAGTAGCTGATAAAAATACAAACTTTTATTTGTAAAATTACATTTCAAAAAAAAATTGCTTGACTATTTTGCATTTTTTTATTAAAATTCAACAAAATTAACCGAAAATAAATTTAAAAGAGGAGGGTCTGATGGCTGCCGGTCAAGGTACAGTAAACAAAGCAATTTTATTGGGAAGATTGGGAAGAGATCCGGAAATTCGCTACACTCCATCCGGTGCTATGGTTGCTGATTTCTCAATTGCCACAAATCGCGTGTGGAAAGATGCTAATGATCAGGTTGTGAACGAAACCGAGTGGCATAACATAGTTGTGTGGAGGAAACTGGCGGAAGTTGCTCAAAAATACTTGAAAAAAGGGTCATTGGTTTACGTCGAAGGCAGGCTGCAAACCCGAAAATGGACAGATCAAAATAATGTGACCCACTACAAAACCGAAATTATTGCCGAAATTTTGCAAATGGTCGGACCAAAGCCCGCGGATTATGGTACAGCACAAACAGCGCAACCAGCCGAAGAAGTACCGCCTCCACCAGCGGCGCCGGATGTTACACCAGATGAACCCGTTGATGATGGTTTACCGTTTTAATTTTCAAAAATATTTTCAATCTCAATTAAAAAAATCCGAGATAATTTTTCTCGGATTTTTTTATCAAAACTATTGCCTTTGAATAAAAAAATCCTATATTTAAAGTACGGAAACAAGAAAATATTATGGACACAAAAGCCCTGATTCAGGAAACACTGGATTTGCGCCAAAAAGCCTATGCAATTTATTCAAATTTCCATGTCGGCGCGATTTTAGTGACAGAAGATGACCAAAAATATAAAGGCGTCAATATTGAGATCAGCTCATACGGTCTGACTATTTGCGCAGAAAGATTAGCTGTTTTCAAAGCCCGAGCTGATGGAATTGAAAAATTTAAAGCGATTTTCATTGCCTCAGACTCTGAAAAAATCACCTCCCCGTGCGGAGCCTGTCGGCAAGTACTATGGGAACTTGCCGGAGACATCGATGTTTTTATGATCAACCGGCACGGTGAGTATAAAAAAATGAAAATGAGCCAACTGCTACCGGTTGGATTTGATCGTTCATTTCTGTGATTAAAGTTTAGGAAATTCTATGAAATCGATAATTTTAATCGGCATTGCCGGAGGTTCCGGGTCGGGAAAAACCCTTGTATCCAAGCGGATTTATGATGAAATTGGTTCAGACAAGGTAACAATTATTCAACAGGATTCTTATTATAAAGACCTTGGACATCTCGACCTGGAAGAAAGAAAAAAACAAAACTTTGACCATCCTGACGCATTTGACAACAAGTTATTGTTTGATCACATGATTGAGCTTCTCTCAGGCCACGAAGTGGAAGTGCCCCAGTACGACTTCAAAAATCACACCCGAAAAAAAGAAACAGAAAAAGTCAGCGACAACGTCGTCATTGTTCTCGAAGGTATCCTTATTTTGCACTATCCCGAAATTCGCAACATAATGGACATAAAAGTGTACGTGGATACTGCTGACGATATTCGGCTGATTCGCCGCATCCGCCGCGACGTACAGGAACGCGGCAGAAGTCTGGATTCCATCCTCGAACAATACGAAAAAAGCGTCAGACCCATGCATCTGCAATTCGTTGAACCAACTAAACGCTACGCAGATGTCATTTTGCCGGAGGGGGGCTACAACGTCGTTGCCATTGATTTATTGAAAACAAAAATCCGGGCACTGCTGCAGGAGAGAGGACACTGAAAAAATAATTACATATCAATTTTAACAAACGAGGCGTACATGCTTGAAGTGATCACCGGCGCCATGGAGGCCGGAAAAACGTGGCTTTTATACAAAAGA
>NATN01000017.1 GCA_002085355.1 Candidatus Zhuqueibacterota bacterium 4484_87
TCATGCTAGTGAAATTATTACTGAAGCCAATCCGATAGTTGATTGGATTCGCAGCGCTTTTGCCTGGGCGGGTCAGTCAGCGACTAATGCGTATGATAATATCGGTGCGCCGGATTTGGCGGGAAATGGGCGACTTTGTTCTCCACAACATGCAGGAATTGGAATTTTGCATGTGGACAAAAGCGCTGCAGATAAAAGCGATGATCCCTACCAACCTGCAGTTCTGGGCTGGCACGCCGGAGATACTTATCCCAAATTAGGCGATATGTCTGCGGACTACGAAGATAATATGAAATATCTCTATGAGATGCTCAGCGGCGTTCCCTATCGGGGACTTGGCGGCACGGATCGTTTCGACGAGACATACATGGCGACGAATCCGGATCCGTACACTGTTCATAACGATGGTGGCGGCACAAATATGTGGATTTGTTACGGGCCATTTGATTTGGCTCCGGGTGATAGTATCACCATCGTTGAAGTAGAGGCGGTGAACGGCTTGAGCCGTCAATTGTGTGAACAAATCGGCTCACGCTGGAAAAAAGCCTATGATGATCCGGCGGACAAAGGACCTTTTGACTTGCCGGATGGCTCCAATACTGACGACAAAGATGTCTATAAAGATACGTGGGTTTACACTGGCAAGGATTCAATCTTGTTGACTTTCAGCCGCGCGAAAAGAAATTATGATTCCGGTTTTCAGATCCCGCAACCGCCGTTGCCGCCCCCTGTTTTTGAAGTAAGTTCAGGCGGCGACAGAATTTTTCTGAAATGGACAGCGAGCCCATCGGAAGATCAATCTGATTTCGCGGGGTATCAAATTTATCGCGCTGTGGGTAAACCCGATACAACGTACGAAAAAATTTATGAAGGCGGACCAGGAGAAACGGAATTTGAGGACGTTACAGCAGTGCGTGGCTTCAGTTATTATTATTACATTGTAGCCGTCAACAACGGCGACAATAACGCCTCGGGCGAGTTGAATCCAACGGGCCCATTGCATAGCAGTCGTTTTTACACACGAACCACGGAACCGGCTTTCTTACGCAGAAAACCGGGTTCGAAATTGGATAGTATTCGCATTGTACCTAACCCGTTTAACATTCGCGCCAAGGATTTTCAGTATCCGGGAGAAGCGGACAAAATTATGTTTTTGAACATTCCCGGACATTGTACGATAAAAATATACACAGAACGCGGCGATTTGATTGAGACAATTCATCACGAAGACGGAAGTGGCGACCATGAATGGAATTCCATCACTTCTTCGCGTCAGGTCGTCGTAAGCGGGATTTATATTGCTGTATTTACCGTCACCCAGGATTACAGTGATCCGAATTCTGGTGAAATTCTGTTCCGGAAGGGCGATACAACATTTAAGAAATTTGTAGTTATCCGATAAATATAATTGAGAGAACAAAAAATTCTAATAAACCTGCTATTTGAAAGGAGAAATAAAATGAAAAAGCTCCATGCAATTTCAATTTTCATGATGATTTTGCTCATCACCGCTTTCTTCTTTAGCTGTGAAAACAAATATCCTGAAAGTCTATGGGATCCCGATGCACCTACCGGAGCGCAGCCGATGATTGAGCAAATAATCCCGCCGGACAGCACCTATGCCGGAGTCGGTGAAATCATAATTAAAGGGAAGAATTTTTCACCGGTGAAGGACTATAATTTGGTTTTTGTCGGCGGCAAGAAGGCGGATGTTGTTGAAGCATCTGAAACGCAGCTTTCCATCAAATCGCCGGTTATCATAGGAGATTCTTTGGAGATAAAAATTGCTGTTCATGGAACTGAGCTTTTTAGTGATCCGGTGTATTATAAATTAAAAGCCGCTGTTTCTGTTATCGGAAATCTGGCAGAGAATGGCTGGATGGCTTATGCCATTGCTACAGATCGCACGGGGAATGTGTATGTCGATATTGAGGGAAAACTTCTCAAGAAAATTGACACTGATGGGAATGTCACCCATGTAGCTGATGTCAGTTTTCTCAAAGCCAATGGTATGAAGTATGGACCTGGAGATAAACTCTATGCAGTTTTTGCAGCCGGCCGCGTGAAAAAGATTGCCACAGTGGACACTTCCGGAGATGAAGGTACTTATGCGAGTCTTCCCAAGGAGCCTAAAGATATTGATTTTGATGCCAGTGGAAATGCTTGGGTTACGGTTGATACAGATGTCTATCTTGTCAAACCTGACCAGAGCAAAACAAGCGTCAAAACATTTCCTCTCAAACTCAAGACGATTCGCATATTCAATGACTATGTTTATGTTTCCGGATTTGATGACGCAACAGGAGAAGGAAAAATCTGGCGTGCACCGATTCAAGGAGAAACTCTGGGAGATGAAGAACTATTTTTGGACTTTGCAAATGAGGATTGGCTAACTGGCATTACAGTGAATTCTTTTACTTTTGACGTTGACGGAAAAATGTACCTGGCAACTGATAATACGGACGGGATTTTGATTTACAATCCCGCGGACGGTAGCCACGAAGTGCTGTTCCCCGGATTGATCGCGCCAAATATCTGGGCGTTTTGCTGGAGCGAAGGTAATTTTCTGTTTGCTGTGCAGCAATTAGATACCTATTCCAATATTTTGAAAATTGACGTTGGTAAAACAGGCGCACCCTATTATGGCCGTCAGCCTTAATTATAAATAGAATTAAAGCAAATTTGATTGAAAGGAGGTGATGCAGCCAAATCCCGGATAGGGACGTTTATTTAATCAATCATTTGTAGAATCATTCATTAATTTTGAGGAGGTTTGTATGCAAAAAGCAAAATTGCTACTATTGTTATTCCTGACGATTTCGCTGGCAGTGCCGGCGATGTCTCATGCATGGGTCAAAGAAAGAGGCCCGGCGTGGCAGTACGAAGGTGTGTTTGCTGATTCTGCGGCAACCGGAGAAAAATATGTGTCCGGCGGACATGGTATTGTCGTGGACAAATACGATCGCGTCTGGATAGGAAGCTACTATGCTGGTAACACAGGCGGCATTATTGTTTTGAATCCGGATGGCACACCAACAGATTTTTCACCCATTGATTCAATTGCTTTTGCTGATACTACATTCAATCTGGCGAAAACGAATGGCTGTCGCGGAATGAATGTTGATAAAGATGGCAACATTCTGTACGCTAACAAAAGCACATTAATTAAAATTGACGTGGAAACCGGACAAGGTCTGGCATATTGGGTAGGTCCCGGTAGTTTGACTAAACCGGCTGTAGATTCAGAAGGCTACATTTATGTCGGTAAAGTTGTAGGCGTCGGACCTATCAGCGTTTTGGACCCGGCAACTTTTGATGTGACTCAGGAAATTACATTGGAACCTGCGGCTGGCTATACCCGCGGTATTGAAGTTGCCCCGGACGGAAAGACACTTATTGCTGGCAACTTAAGCGCAGGTGGCCCTGTTTATATCTACACCACAGACGATTACGTCACTTATACCATGACCGATAGTCTCTATTTAGATGATTATGGTCAGAACATTTTCAAATTTCAATGTGTGACCATGGACTGGGGCCCTGATGGGAAATTGTGGATTTCTCACGATGACTCTTATGGCGCCTCCGGAAGATATGAGAACGGTTTTGTCGTTGTTGATATTAATACAAAGAAATATAGCTATTTCTTCGTGCCGATGGATTCCACCGAGTACAACGGACCGCGCGGAATTGCTTTCACAAATGACGGAAATACCGGTTACTTCGTCAGTTTCACTGCGAGCAGAGTGGGCAAAATTACCCGCGCTGAGCTGATGGAACCAGGCGAATGGGTTTATGATGACGGATTAAATGTTGGTTGGAGTGTGGACAGTTATATCGATTCGCTTGAGACCGGTGACAAAGTCGCTTCCGGCGGACATGGTATTGTCGTGGACAAATACGATCGTATCTGGATCGGAAGCTATTATGCCGGCAATACAGGTGGAATTGTTGTCCTGAATCCTGATGGAACGCCGGCAGATTTCTCGCCGATTTCAACAGTGGCTTTCACTGACACAACTTTCGATTTAGCGAAGACCAATGGCTGCCGCGGAATGAATGTTGACAAAGACGGCAATATTCTTTACGCTAATAAGAGCACATTAATCAGATTGAATGTAGAAAATGGCGAAGGTTTGAACTACTGGGTAGGCCCCGGAAGTTTGACCAAACCGGCAGTGGATGCTGAAGGCTACATTTATATCGGTAAAGTTGTAGGCGTCGGACCTATCAGCGTTTTGGATCCTGCCACTTTCGATGTGACTCAGGAAATCACACTGGATCCGGCACCTGGATATACCCGCGGTATCGAAGTGACTCCGGACGGCAAAACTATCATTTCCGCTAACCTGTCTGGTGGACCCGCCTATGTTTACACAACTGAAGATTATGTAACTTACACTTACACAGACAGCATTCTGGTTGATACCGGCGGCTATCCGGTTTTCAAATATCAGGTCGTAACCATGGACTGGGGCCCGGACGGAAATCTCTGGATTTCTCACGACGACTCCTATGCCGCAACAGGACGCCATGACAATGGCTTTGTGGTTGTCAATATGGAAACAAAACATTACGATTATTTTAATATGCCTGAAGACTCCACAGAATACAACGGCCCGCGCGGCATCGCTTTCAACAGCACTGGCGATGTTGGCTATGCAGTGAGTTTTACTGCCAGCAGAGTGTACAAACTGATCCGTACAAGAGCTGGTATTCAGGTGAAAGATTTTGTGGAATTGCCGACAGCATATATTTTGGGTCAAAACTATCCGAATCCGTTCAATCCAACAACAACAATTCCGTTTAGCTTGCAGAAATCCGGAAACGTTGAGTTGAAAGTTTATGATATTCTGGGACGGGAAGTGATGACTTTGATCGATCGTCGTATGCAACCCGGTTACCACAAAGTTACTTTTGATGGCAATGGCTTGGCTTCCGGTGTTTACCATTATCGTCTGAAATTCGACGGACAGGTTTACACGAAACGTATGTTGTTGCTCAAGTAACCTCATCCAAAATTCCTTTCTTTCTTTAAGCCGGCGGGAGCATTCTCGTCGGCTTTTTTAATATAGTTTGAGTGAAAAATAATGGCTTTATTTGTTGATTTTTAATGTTTTTTTGATTAAATTTTATTAAAAATAAGACAATAGAATGATTTGAATTTTTTTGACAGGAGCAATTATGCGGTTGAGATTTTTAACGTTGCTTATCTTTTGTTTCTCATTTGTACTAAGAGCAGGTACGCCGAACGAAGAATTCCGCGCGACTTGGGTCATTACCTGGGAATACATTAGTTCCAGCAGCAGTCAGAGCCAGTTAAAAGCGAGAATCCGAAAGATAATGGATGATCACAAAAAAGCGAATATGAACGCTGTACTTTTCCAGATTCGCCAGGGCGGTACCGCCTATTACAATTCTTCTTATGAACCCTGGGGATATTATGCCGGGCATCGTAATCCCGGATTTGATCCATTGGCTTATGCTATTCAGGAAGCGCACAAACGCGGGCTTGAATTACATGCCTGGTTCAATGTTTTTGCCGCATCTTCCACATATCAGGGCGCTCCGGCTGAAGAACACCCGGAGTGGATCTGCCGCGACCAGGACGGCAATCCGATGACGGCCCATATTGCGCTTTCTCCGGGATTAGAAGAAGTGAGAAATTATACTGTACAAGTGGCAATGGAAGTTGTGCGAAACTATGATATTGACGGGCTGCATCTTGATTACGTACGCTGGAATGAGTACACAAATGGTCTTCAATCTTTGAAATTTGGTAAAATTGCCGCGGAAAAGCGATTTTTGGACGGCATGATTACTGAAGATCAAATAAGGGAATTAAACGAAAACATGTCGGGCCGCTATCTTTACGATTATCAGCATCCTTATAGCAATGGCGTTCCGGACGGTTTCTCAACATGGGAAACGTGGTGGCGCTGGTCAGTCACAGAATTTGTGCGCACACTTCATGATTCTATTCAAGCTGTGAAACCTTACGTACGTCTTTCAGTTGCTGCACTGGGTAAATATAATTGGGGCGGTTGGCAAGGTTATGGAACTGTTTATCAAGATGCAGCTCTCTGGTTTAACGAAGGTTATATCGAACAGTTAACTCCCATGCACTACCATTGGACGAGTGGCCCGGAATTTTATGGAATGTTGAAAGGAAATGGTAGTGAATCCTGGCAACCATGGATCCAACAAGGAGTCCAAGCCGGACGGCTGTTCTCTGTCGGACCTCCTTCATACAGGCTGGAAGAAAATAATATCTGGAGTCGTCATGAATCCATCGTGGAATATTCGAGAAAGGTTCCCTGGGTTGACGGATTTCAGTTTTTTAGTTATGGTTCCTGGGAAGATTACAATTACTGGGAAAAAGCAAAATCTTTGTTTTTTCAGAGAAGGACAAAAATTCGCGCCAGTAAAGATATCGATGATATTGCTCCTATCGATCTGAAGATGACACTCCTGACTTTGCCGAGGACGACATCATCGGTATCCATTTTGGCAAAGATAATTTCAGCGTTTTTGATCGTTATGACGGGCTTCAAGATTACAACGGCGCATACAGATATTTTGCTACTACGCTGGATAGATTCTGGAATGAGTCTCTCGCTTCCAATGTGGTGGAAGGGGATCCGTTGCCTTCATTCGCGCCGATTGTGGTGGATTCTGACCCGGCGCCTGGCGATACGATTCCAGCCACTGCGATGATTACCATCAAATTTTCCAAAACAATGGCATCAGCGAGTATCGAAAATGCTGTGACGCTATCTCCTGCGGCGACAATTTCTCAGTTTCACTGGGCTGATGACCTCAAAAGTGTCACACTTGTTTTTGATCCGCCTTTGCAAGCTGCTACGGAGTATGTGCTCACGCTCTCTGCGGATATCACGGATGTGAATAATACGCCGCTTGACGGTAACGGTGACGGCGTCGGCGGAGATGATTTTACGCTGCAATTTTACACTTTACCCAGCGATTTGAATGGCCCGGTGGTTGTGCAGAGCGATCCGGATATTGACAATCAAACAGATAATTTCCCGATTGATGGTGTGATGACGATTGTTTTCAATGAAGCACTCGATCCGGCGACTGTGAACAACAACACGATTCAGCTTTTCGATGACAATGGTTTGATGGTAACAAATTATAAACTCACTTCAGTCAGAGAAAAGGCAATCGTGAGCGTTCAGACATCCTCACCGCTGGAGAATGATGCTTCGTACACGCTGGTTTTTTCCAGCGAGATTTCGGACACAGCGGGAAATACCCTGGAAAGCGATATTTCAATTAATTTCAGAACTTCTGATGTTTACTATCAAGAGTCAATTGATATTGAAAAGTTTATGTCTTTAACAAACTGGGAGCAGCCAAGCTATAGCGGTTCAACCGTTGGCATCGTTGTCCCCAATACGACGTTTGAAATGACTGGTGAGGCTTATTTACCATCTGCGTCGAGCCGGCAGCGCAACTCTGCTCGCTTGCGTTATGAATGGGCTGCGAATGCTTCAGACTATCTGATCAGAGAATATGCTTCAGGATCCGGTGTTAAAAATGTAAAATTTGACACTTCGTACGTTTTACAGTGTTTTGTATTTGGTGATGGGAGTAAAAATAAATTTCGTTTTAGCCTGCGGGAAGAGAGCGGACAGGGTTATCCTCTGGAAGTTTCCGAATGGGTGACTATCAACTGGTATGGATGGAAAATTATCGAGTGGGATTTGAGCGATCCCAATTCCGTTGGCACCTGGCTGGGAAATGAAATTTTGGACGGAAGCCAATATTATATTGATAGTTTCCAACTAACTCATGAGGACAAAGAATCCGAATTAATAGGAAAAGTTTTCTTTGATAATCTGAGAATTGTGAAAAAGGCGAGCGGCTCATCTGCTGTGAAGACGGAAAAACCGCAATTGCCAAACACGCTGGTTTTGGGGCAAAATTATCCCAACCCATTTAATCCGACAACTACCATTTCTTTTTCAATTCCGAAAAAGGGGCTGGTTCAGTTGATGGTTTTCGATGTGCTGGGACGTCACGTCGCCACTTTGATTAATAAAAATGTTGAGTCGGGCAATTATCAGATACCTTTTAATGGATCAAATTTAACCTCGGGAATTTACATTTATCGATTGCGTTTTAACAACAAAACTTATTCTCGACAGATGTTGTTGATGAAATAATTGGTAATTGATCTTATTGGTTTTTGGAAAATTGGCAGCGAAAGCGTCCGAAAAGTTTCGGGCGCTTTTGTGGTTACGGGGCCAATGTTTATTTTCAGAATAGTGACATTTGTGGTGTGGGATGAAAAAAGTCGGCATCAAAACCTTCTCGGCGTAAGTCATGAACAAATGATTCGACACCGTGTGTGACAAATATTTTTTGCGGGTTGACTTTGTGAACGTATTCAATCAGTTGCCGATAGTCTGCGTGATCGCTGAAAGGAATCGCCTCATCCACATCGTACCAGTATCCCACTTTGTTGTTAACTGCCCAGCCGGACAGCAAGAGCTTTTTCGCATTATAAATTTTCTTGATTTGATGGGAACGGGATAAATGTGGCGGAATGACCAGCACTTTTCCTCGCAAATCTTCTCCAGTGAATGCCTGATAATTGTTAAATTTTACGCCATGCTGTTCGTAGATTTTCAGCACCGGCTCAATTGAGCTGTGCACACTAATCTGATAATTCAAATCTCCCAAAATTTTAATAGCTTCCTGCGCTTTGCCGAGACGGTAGCCCATCACAATTGGTACTTGCCCACGCTGAAAACATTTTTCAATGAACTGCACCATTTTTTCGACGATGACATATTTTTTTGGAAAACGAAATTCCGGAGAGCCAAAGGTGCTTTCCATGATCAAAATGTCGGCGCTGCGGAAAGTCGCCGGAAGCGTGGTTTCATTGCGGTCAATTTTGAAATCACCGGTGTAAATGATGTTCAAATGCTCTTTCTGAATAAAAATTTGCGCTGATCCCAGTACATGGCCCGCGGGAAAAAGCTCAATAGTGGCGTCATCAATGCGGTATTTCTCACCAAAGTTCAGCGCTATCGCTTCCTGTTTTTTAAAGCGGAGATGAACAAGGCTGACTGTCGCAGGCGTAGCGATTATTTTGTCGTGCCGGCGGACGTGGTCCGAATGTGCGTGTGAAATGAACGAGAACGGTACACGTTTCTCTGCATCAAGCCAGAGTGGCGTGCCGGAAATTCGTATCCCTCTGTCATATTCAATGATGGGCATTGGTGATTTATCCCTTTCAGTAAAGCGATTGCAAAAAAATGTATTTTAGGACTTGGACAAATTTATTATTCCAAAAAAAGTTCAGCAGAAAAATAGTCAATAAGATTTGAAAGATGATGAAGAAAATTCCTGCCAATGCCGCTTTTGCCGGTGGCGACTGCAAAATGTGTACGAAAATTACGATTACGACGACAAAAGCAATAGCTAAAATCATCGGTTTAATGGTCAAAGGAACTTGTACCAGGGCGGAGAGAAACAGAAACATGAAAATTGATGTGGCGATGGTGATGACAATAATTTGACTGATTGTTACTTTTTCTGCAGCCACAAAACGGCAGCTAATCCACGCAAAGAAAAAAAAGTCTGACGCGTAGATAAATATTATTGCAATTATGAAAATTATAGTCTCCATTCTCATTCCTAAAAAAAGGAGCATAATTAATTCTAAAATTTAAGGTAAGAAACAAAATAAAAACTATCAAGTGATAAATTGCCGGAGGTAAAAAAATATTTTTTCGAAAATTAAATGGTTCGTCTGATGAATTATTTTTATGATAAATTTAGAAATAAATATAATGAAATTTAGTTTTCGGTGAAATTTGCAAGGCAAAAACAGGGAAATGCAAATAATTGAGCCCGTGGAAAAATAGCTTCACTGCTCGGGATGAACCGTGATAGATTTTTTCCCAGTTGATGTCAGGAGCCAGAAAGAGCTCGACGTCTCCGTGCGCTTGCTTGGATACGCCATACCCCAGGGCGAAATTGAGCCATTGGGGATACTTATCCTTTAATTTTTCGGGTAAAAATTCTCCTGCATTGCAAGAAAGCCAGTAAGTCATGCCTGCATAATCTTTGATAAAAGTCGGTTCATTTTGCGGCAGATGAGACGGATGATAGCTGAATTTCAGAGAAAATTTCCGCCAGAAGGGAAATTTTTTTCCTATAACAGGGGCAAACGCGCCTAATTCATTTGCTGTGAAATCAGCGAGGCTGAAACCCCACTCCTTGAAAAAACCATCGTAAATTTCAATTTCCAGCATTAACAATGAACTCACAACAGGGCCTATCCAGCGAGATTTATTTTCTGAAAATCCGATCCAGTTGCTCATATTTGTGAGTTGTTCGGACATAATTTTGCTCGAATAGTAATGCCCCAATTTGTCCATGTGGCCGAAGTAGGAATCATTCCAGCCAAAATCCCACGAACCCACAGTGCGCCGCCAACCACGGTAGAGATGAAAATGAGTGCGTTCTTCATTCCACCAGGTTTCCTTGAAAGGCTGGTAAGCGGCAATATTAAGCGCTAATAAACCGGTGCTGACAAGTGCCAACCGCTTGTAGCTCATTTTTTTTGGGGAAAAATTAGATGATTTTGAGAGCATTTGCATAGAGTGGGCGGAATCAGTGGTAGCTTTTATCAGCTTTACCGATGAAAAAAGGTGGTTCTGGCAAATTCCATTATGAATAGTGAGAATAAAAAGCACCGCTCCGATCAGAGAGACGCGAATGAAGTTTTTTAAAGAAAAAATAGAAGGGAGTATTTTCATTTTAAAAACAGCAACTTCCCGGTTTGGCATTTTTTATGATTTACAGATAATTGATAAACATAACACCCGCTACTAACGAGGTTGTTTGCTAAATTTTTACCATCCCAAATTGCAAAATGAATGCCAGCGTTGATGTTTTCATCGAGCAGCGTGGCAATACATTCTCCCGGCAAGTTGAAAATTTGTAATTTTGCTCGCGCCGGAGTGGTCAAAGAAAACGGAATTTTTGTTAGCTGATTGAAGGGATTGGGAAAGTTTTGCCCGAGAAAAAAGTTGATTCGCCTGTCGGGATGAATTTTCATGCCTGATGTGTGCAGCCGTTGGTAAAAGAAGAGATTCGCTGGAATATTTGCTATTTCCTCGCTGACAGTGAAAAAGCCGGAATCATTTTTTGCCCAGCAAATCGCTTCCCCCTGAGGCTCCGGAGTGTAGGGCAGAGTGTCCGGCGTCGCAGTGAGACTTTCCCACAAAGGCTTGCTTTTATCGCGGCGCCAGTAAAAAATATTCGTGTATGTCTTGAGCAAAATTTCATCCCCACTGTGCGAAATATCGCCGCCAACAATGTAAGTTATCGGCAGGGTTGCCACGTAATGTGCAATCATTAAGTTTGTCGTATCCAGCGGTGACGTGAGCCGATAAACGCGGACATTGGTTTCTCGTTTGGAGATAATGTACAGATCTCCGTTAGACGGGTCAGAAAGCAGGGTTTCTGTGTCGCGCGCACCGTCCTGAAGTTGAAATTTAATACGAGCGAAATTGGTGATTGTTGTGTCATGTACTGCTTCTGAGGACGAGAATATCGGTTCTGGAAAACGATAAATATATTTGGTGGAATAACGGGAATTATTGTCGCCGATGTCGGCTACGTAAATGTACGGGATATCAGTAGCAGGTCCGGGTCCGACTGCAATATCTTCCCAGTCGCGATTTTCAGCACCGGCGAGTGTGACTGTGCCGCGATGCTGCCCGTGGATATTCATGGCGAAAATCCGAGCAGAGTCGCCGGAATCGTTATGCGTCCAGAGAATGTCTGTATTAAGTACGCTGGCGGCGATTCCCGATGCCTCATCAATTTCATTGTGCTGAACGATCCCTTGAAAGATTGGACCCGAGAATTGAGGCGTCTGTGCCAGCAGCAAAGAAAAGGGGAAGCAGATAAACAAAATTTGAAGTATGCGCTTCAGAAAAGCGAGGGCTGAAATTGAAGCAGCAACTGTGCAAGATTTTATTGCCATTTTCAAAAACCGATTTCATTGTGAAAAGTTATTGACTTTTGTAATTTATGAAATTATATTAAAAATGTCAATTGAAAAGCGAGCTAATTGACAAATTATGATAACTTTTTGTTAATAAAAGGCAGAAAGGTCAATCTGCCGCTGAATAAACGCTGAATAGTTGGAATTCCCATTGTATTTTGAGGAATAGAAATTGCTGTTAAGAAAAAAGCAATTAATTTCTCCCAATAAAAGATGAGGTAATTTCCAGATCAGAAGATTGATGCGGAGGGTGTTATGATAAGCAGATTAAAACTGTCATTTTTTTTCTTTTTATTATTTTTTAGTGAAATTTTGTACGGCGCTGATAAGTGGACACTTTGGACAGGCGGTACAAAACTTCGCGGCGCTAATATTTATCAGCGACGCGTTTATCCGGAACTGGACGGTCCCACTTTTTTGGGCTCCGGAAAAGTTGGCCCGCCGTATTCGCAGCAGGACATCAATAATCTGGCAGCCATGGGCGCCAATTACGTCAATGTTTCTCATCCTGGGCTATTCACTGAACAGCCCCCGTATGTTCTTGACCCTGACATTCAACAAAATTTAGATGATTTGCTCGATAAAATTTACCAGGCTGATATGTTCGCTGTGATTTGTTTCCGAACAGGCCCCGGGCGAAGTGAGTTTACATTTTTCTGGGGTGAAGACGGCGATTGGTTTGATTCCAGTTATTACAACGATCAAGTTTGGCAAAGTCAAACAGCGCAGGACGCCTGGGCGCAAATGTGGGCTTATGCTGCCGGGCGTTACAAAAATCATCCTGCTGTTGTGGGATATGATTTGATGGTGGAGCCCAATGCCAATGAAGTATGGTTTGATCTGTGGGATCAGGATCAATTTTACCAACAATATGCCGGAACTTTGTATGACTGGAATCAATTGTTCCCGCGAATTACTAACGCAATTCGGCAGGTTGATTCGGAGACGCCTGTTTTAGTTGGAGGAATGGGATACAGTTCTGTAGATTGGCTGCCTTACATCGTCCCTTCTGCTGATAATCGCACAATTTACACAGTGCACCAGTATGCCCCTCATGTTTACACGCATCAGGAGCCACCACTCGATAAAACTTATCCAGGATTTTTTGATACAGATTGGAATGGAACAAAAGAAAATTTCAATCAAGCATGGCTGCAAAATTTATTTGCAACCATTGATGATTTTTGCGTTCAAACCGATAGGGAAGTTGCCATCAACGAATTCGGCGCCATGCGCTGGGAACCGGGTGTTGCTGATTTCATGGATGATGAAATGGATTTGATGGAACAGCGAGGGATGAATTATGCTCTCTGGGTGTGGGAAACTTCATGGCAGGAATACGCACGTGAAGTGGATGATTTCAATTTTCGACACGGGCCTGATCCGAATCATCATTCGGACGTTGCTTCCAGCGATTTTATAAATGCAATTAAAAATCACTGGGCAAAAAACACAGTGAGGCCATCCACTTTTTGGCAGACCACATTTTACGTCGATCAAAATGCTTCCTCGGCTAACGACGCCAATCCGGGAACGGAAAATGCTCCCTGGCTGACATTGCAGCATGCTGTGGAAAATGTCGCGCCAGGAGATACGATAATCGTCAAGACGGGCACTTATGCCGGTGCTCGAATCGAAAATTCGGGAATCCTGGCATCGCCGATTGTGCTCAAGGCTGCCGAAGGGGAGAATGTTTTGCTAAATCAAGCGGGGCCTGATAATAAACATGACAGTATTTTGGAAATTGAGACCTGGGAAGGCGCTGGCGTTGTTTCAAATTGGGTAATTGAGAATTTTCGAATAGAAAATGGAGGCAGATATGGAGTTGATGTCCGCAACGCTGCCAATATTACCATTCGAAATAATCATGTCAAAAACAGCTCTCTGACGGGCATTTTTACCGCCTTTTGTGATGATGTGATTATTGAGAGTAATGAATCGGAAAACAACGGTGAGCATGGAATCTACTACAGCAATAGCGGTGACAGACCGATCATTCGAGAGAATGTTTTGCATCATAATTACAGTTGCGGGATTCACATGAACGGTGACATCAGCATGGGGGGGGATGGCATTATTTCCGATGGCATTGTGGAGAAAAATATTATTTACGAGAACGGTGCCGGCGGCGGATCTGGAATAAACATGGATGGCGTCACCAATACAATTGTCCGCAATAATCTTGTTTATGATAATCACGCCAGCGGAATTTCGCTTTATCGTATTGATGGAGCTGTAGGTTCTTCAAACGATCAAGTTTTGCATAATACGGTCGTTGTTCCGAGCGACGGAAGATGGGCAATGAATATTGCCAATGACGATTGCAGAAACAATAAAATTTTTAACAATATTTTTTATTCTTTCCATAGCTGGCGCGGAAGTATTCAGATCCCGGAAGCAAATTTATCCGGTTTTGAGTGTGATTATAACATTTTAGTTGATCGCTTGAGCACAAATGGCGGGAATAATACGATCGATCTGTCCGAATGGCAGGATTTAGGTTACGATATTCATTCTCAGCTTGCTTCGGCCGGTGATTTGTTCGTTAATTTTTCACAACATGATTTTCATCTTCGCGCCGGGAGTCCGGCAGTCAATTCGGGAAAAGCGTTGCTCAATGTGAACGATGATCTGGAGGGGAATTTGCGACCGCAAGGGATTGCCCCGGATATTGGCGCTTATGAAAGTAGTTTTGCCGGGAACATTTTTTACGTCAGTACTGCTGGCAATGACAATAACGATGGCTTATCACCACAGACGGCGTGGCGTACTATTGATCACGCGATTAGTCAGATTGGCGCCGGTGACACGATTCAAGTTTTAACAGGAAATTACGGCAATTTTACAGTGAACAAATCGGGACGAAATGCAAATCCTATCGTCATTAGCGGTATTGGTGCGGAACAGGTTACAGTACAGGGAATTGAAATAGGAAAAAATGTTCAATTTGTAACGATAACTGACATGACGGTGCAGGGTTTTTCTGGCTGGGGCGTTTTTGTCAGAGGTACAAATCGATATATCACTTTTCAGCGTTTAAAAGTATTTGGCGGTGAATGCGGCATTCATTTGACCTGGGGATATTCCGGACAAAATCCGGAGGACGGATCAGTTTCCAATATTACCATTGAGAATTGTACTGTGGCAAATTGCACATACACTGCCATTGACGGCACGCCCGGGCCCTGCGATAGCCTCACTTTCAAAGACCTGGAAGTGTACGGCGCTGGTATCTCCGGACAAAGTTTTTGGGGTTCGGATGGCATTGCCATTGAACGCGGAGATTACATCACGGTGGAAAATTGCCATGTTCACGATAACGGTGGCGATGGCATTGATTTGTGTTCCCGCGATTATTCCGGGCAACGCCAGGGGATTCTCGTTCGCGGGAATCGCGTACTTCGCAATCGCCAGAACGGAATTAAACTCTGGGCTGGTGGCAGGATGGAAAATAATTTCCTCGGTGGCATGGGGAACACGCCTGTTGACATTGGCGCAATCGAAGGGACGTATGAGGTCATCAATAATACCATTGCCTGCAACATGCGTGACGCGTCTTACTCGGTTCGGAATTATGCAATGGTTGCGGCTTATCCGAATGACGATACCGGAGTTTCCGCTGCCATTCAGTTGACCATGCTGAACAATATTTTTGCTTTCAATTGTTCGGATCAACTGGGAGGGCCTACCGGAATTTATTTGGGCGCAGGTGTCTCGCTGGTCAATGAAGGTTACAATTGCTTTTTCAGTAGAAATGACGGGGAAATTCAGGCGGAATTTGTTTCCGGTGAAACCTGGTTCACTCGACAGCAGATAACAAATGGCACTTGGCATTCGGCGACAGGTCAGGGAACAGGTGATTTTTGCCTTGACCCTCAATTTGCTGATTGCAGCAATTTTGATTTTCGTTTGCAGCAGGCTTCTTCTTGTATAGACACCGGTCATCCGAATTCAATTTACAACGACAAAGACGGCAGTCGTAATGATTTGGGCGGCTACGGCGGGCCACACGGAGAAAGCTATCAGTATCCGGGGCCGAGTGATAATTTTTCAATATCAGGAAAAATAACCTATTTTGGCGGTTTATTTCCGATTTCCGGAGTCGATCTGTTTTTGATTGAAGCTGACACGGCAAAAACGATTACGGACAGCGCTGGCGATTTTCAATTTACCCAAGTCACAGGTGGGAAAAATTACCTGTTAGTGCCGGACAAATCCGACTCTGTCTCCGAAAGCACGATCCTCAGCTACGACGCTTCTGTTGCTGCGAGAATCGCGTTGAATTTATTACCCGACACATCCGTTTGTCAGACTCTGGCTGCTGATTGCGACAAAAATGGGGATGTGCAAATGTTCGATGCGTCGCTGATAGCCAGATATGCGGTGGGATTCACAAACATTTCCGGCTCCTTTGTGGGAAGCTGGGGCTTTTCGCCGGCGAGTCGCAATTTTGCTCCTCTCACTCAAAACAGACAGCAGGAAAATTTCGCTGCTGTTGTGATTGGTGATGTGGATGGCAGCTATCCCGCTGCCGGCAATAATGGCGATGGCAGTGCAACTTCTGACTGGATCTCATTCAAGCAGAATAATGATGGGAATACTGAAATTGACTTTTTAGGATCTGATACTTCGGAAATTTATGCTTTCGACATCGCAGTCAATTTTGATGATGAATATTTTTCTTTGCTGAGAGTGAAAAAAACAGAAGTATCAGAAAATTTTACTTTGACAGTAAATGATGAAGTTTCCGGTAAATTGCGCGCTGGAGCTTTTCATACCGAATCAATTTCCACGCGGACGCCCTTGCTCTCTATTGAATTGCAGCCCTTGAAAACAACGAGTTCTTTAGAGCACATTCATATTCAAAAGTATTATCTCAATGAAGTGGATGTATTGACAAATTCGCCCACTCGTGTCATGGAGAAAAAAGCAACGCGCGTCTCTGACTTCTCTTTGAGGCAAAATTATCCCAATCCCTTCAATCAAACAACGCGTATCTCCTATTTTTTGTCAGAGCAAAGCAGAGTTAAAATTACTGTGCTGGACATCACTGGGAGGACGATTCGTCGCTTGGTTGATTGGACTGAACCGGCAGGAATCCATTCTGTTATTTGGGACGGAAAAAATGAGCTCGGGAAAGTAGTTGCGTCAGGAATTTACTGGTATCGCATCGAAACGAAGAATTTTTCTCAAACGAAGAAAATGGTTTTGCTGAGATGACTTGTATTAATGAAAAGCCGGATTACGTTAAAAATCCGGCTTCTTTTGAATTACAATTTAATCTTTTGCAAATTTGATTTTTTACCGCAAAGTTCGCAAAGGAGGCGCAAAGCTCACAAAGGAAAAATTAATCTTAAGTTATAGTTGTTATAAATTATTGAAGTCATTCGCTATTTTTTTTAAGGGCATTTATGGCAAAATAACATGTTTTGGAAATTGATGGACGCCAAAACAGCGAGTATTAAAATTTATACTGCCGCTGTTATTCTTCTTCCAATTTCACGTCTCCGTTGTAATAGGTCACACTACGATGCGGTTTGCCTACCTGATAGCCTTTCGGTTTTGTGAAATATGGATCATCAACAATTTCTTTCATGAAATCATCACGATATTTGGGGTGAGCAATGCTGGCGATAGCCAACGCTTTTTCTCCAGCCGTGAGCCCTCGCAAGTCGGCAATGCCGAATTCGTTAACGATGACAACGCCGTCGTAAGCAGAAGCAGTCAAGCTCACACCAGGCGGATGGGTGCGCACAATTTTGGAATCGCCGTGTCTGGTGACACTTTTGATGGCAATGATGGGCACACCGTAAATCGGATCGTTCAGCGCGCGAATGAAATCGGGCTGCCCTCCGACACCGCTGTAGTAGTGTCTCGCATCAATAAAATCAGCCCAGACATTTCCGTAAAAATCGACACCGATGGCAGTATTTACAGAGATGAAAGGCGCATTTTGTCGGATAGTTTTGGAAGCATTGGTGTAGCCACAGGGTCGCATCTGCACGCCGGCGCGCATGTGAACGTAATCGTAAAGTTCTTTGGATCCCATGATCAGACTTGTCGTGCTGTAGCCTTTGTTGATATTTTTCCGGCGATTCGTGACGATCCCAGCCTTTTGCAATTTCATCAAGCCGTCACCGTACAGTTCCGTTTGAATTCCTAAATCTTTGAATTTGGCATCGCAAATAGTGGCAATGACTGCGTCAGGAATTTTTCCAATGCCTACCTGAATTGTAGCACCGTCACTGATAAAATGTTTTGTAATCAACTCACCGATACGGCGCTCCGCTGGAGATAAATTGGCAAAATCGGGAGACGGAATTTCGTAAATCGGTTTCACGCGTTCATCGACAATCAGATAGTCAATGGAAGTGGCGTCCACAATGCTTTGCCCCTGAGTGAAAGGCATTGACGGATCAAGCTCGGCGATCACTAAATCTGCGTGGTCGATTGCTGTATGCATTGCTTCAACAGAAAGTCCCAGGCTAAATTCTCCGGTCAGGTCGTGCTGCCTGACTTTGAACAGAGCGATATCGGGTTCGTACTCCCGGAATTTGCCGATCAATGAATCAATGTTTGCCAGAGTACAGGGAACGTAAAACGCTCTGCCTTCATTTGCCGCTTTCCTCACTTCTCCACCGGAGAAAATGGAGTAAGTCATTACCCTGTCTTGCAAGCCTTCTTCGGTGTAGGGAATCGGGCCCTGCATCAAAATGTGCACCATTTTTAGGAAGGGCAATTTGGGCAGTCGTCGCTTAATCGCTTCGGTGAGAAATTCCAGCGACGCTGTTGGCGATGCGGCATTGGAACCAACGTAACACGTGATTTCATCTTTCCCTTTAAACTTCTCGGCAATTACATCTGCAATTTGTTCCAGACGAATTTCTTTTGGAGTATCGCTCATCGTTCATCCTCCGATTGGTTTCGGATTATATTTTTATACGAATAAATCTGTTTTTGATAAAATTGGGCAGCAACAATGATAACAATAAATAATATATGAATTTCAAGCGAATAAATCAAGTGCAAATCGTTTCCCGATGATTTAATCACAAGGTCAGGCAGATTGTTGGAGATCGCCAACTGGTTTTTCGGAACTTGATAGCATTTTACAGGTTAACACAATAAAATTTCTTGCTTTTTTTCATTGTAATTACTATATTAGCAGTCATTTTAATTCGCTAAATTATAATTTATATTAATCACGGGATAGAGGGTTAGGTTATGGCAATCATGAACAAAATGCGTGAAAACACGCATGTCATTTTATTCATCTTACTGGTGCTCTTTTTATTGAGTATGACCATCGGTGGTTTAGTCGGCGGTGCTGATATTACCAGCATTATTTCCGGGCATAAACCAGATACAGTGGTGGCAGTCAATGGAGAGAATATTCCTTACGAGCAATACAACAATATCCGACAGCAGCAGTTTGATGCTTATCGCCAAAAGAATGGCAAGGAGCCGACAGGATATGATTTGCAACAATTGGAAGATCAGATTTTTGAGTCCGTCGTCCGCGACATATTGATCAAACAACTGATTGATAAAATGAATATTCAGGTTACAAAGAAAGAAATTGCGTTCAATATCTTTGAAAATCCGCCTCAGTTTTTGCGCACAAATCCGACTTTTGCGGACAGTAACGGCAACTTTGATATGAATAAATATAAAGCCGCTCTCGCGGACGAAAGAAATTTGCAATATTGGAGTGTCGTACAAAATTATCTTGCAGGAACTCTTCCGTTTGAAAAAGTGCAACAGGAAGTGCTGAATACAACGTTCATCACTGATGATGAAGTCAAGGAAGATTTTATCAAACGTAATCAGAAAGTGAAAACAAAATACATCTTTTTTAATCCCAATCTTCATCCGGTGAAAGCCGAAGATATTCCTGAGTCAGAGGTTAAAAAATATTATAAGGAACACAAGGACGATTTCACTGATGAAGAGCAAAGGCGTATTCGCTATGTGCTGTTTGAACTAAAGCCTACAGCCGATGACACAGCAGAAGTTAAATCATTTGCCTTGGCTCTTTTGGATAGCCTGAAGCAAGGGGCTGATTTCGCCGAGTTGGCGAAAAATTATTCAGAAGATCCTGGCTCTGCCGAAAATGGCGGCGACCTGGGTTATTTCAACAGAGGCATGATGGTCAGACCTTTTGAAAATGCGGCTTTTTCAGCGAAACCAGGTGAGGTCGTCGGTCCTGTTCTTACTCGACACGGATTTCATATCATCAAAGTTGAGGGTAAAAAAATCGAAGACGGCAAAGAAAAAGTCAAAGCGCGTCACATTTTGTTGCGGATCACTATTTCACGCCGCACCTCGGAATCAGTGAAAGACGATGCCGATTATTTTGCTGAACTTGCTGCAGACCAGGGATTTGAGGAAGCGATACAGACTGAAAACGTGAAAGTTGATACGAGCGATTATTTCAATGAGAGCGGATTTATCCCCGGATTGGGAGTGCAGAAGCGAATGGTTCAGGAAATTTTCAATAGCAAGGTCGGGAAAGTCAGCCGGTTACGCTATTTGGAAGATAAGGGCTATCTCGTTTATGAATTGATAGAAATCAAAAAAGAACGCCTGCAACCATTGGATGAAGCAGAAGAGATTATCCGAAACACGTTGCGTTTGGAGAGACAAAAGGAATTAGCTGGGGAAGCGTGCAAAAAATTCAGAGAAAAAATCCAATCTCCGGAAGATTTCGAAAAATTAGCTGAACAGGATTCTCTAATTGTGAAAGAAACAGAATTTTTCTCCATGAGCGGTTTCATTCGTGGTATCGGCAAAGATCCCGCTTTCATCGGTACAGCATTCGGTCTGGATGTTGGCGAGATTTCCGGCCCGGTCAAAGGTCTGCGTGGCTATTATTTAATCAAGTTGTTGGAAAAACAGGATTTTAATGAGTCGTTATATGATTTGCAGAAAAATAATTTGAAATACGACATGGTGCGAAATGAGCAACGAGCGATTTACAATGCATGGTACGAACAACTGAAAGCCAAAGCGAAAATCGAAGATTATCGCTATAAATTTTACAATTAATATTTTGTATAAATTTTGTGAGACAAAAAAGTGAGCGGATGTTTTTCTGCTCACTTTTTTGGTTTATGGCCAATTGAAAAATTTTAAGTAAAATAGCAATTAAAAACAATAAAAGCCTTACGGCTTAATTCCGAAATTAGGTTGGAGCTAAGGCGTCAGCCTTTTAAAAACAATTGATTAGCGTCTTATCTTCAATTTTGTCTGGTCATTCGTATTAACATTAAGAAATATAAAGTTGCCGCGCTGTGTTTTCTTAAGAGTAATCAGGCTGCTTCATAGAGAAATTTTGCGGATGCAATGACAATTGAAACAATCTTATTTTTTGAAGGGCATAAAAAAATGACCGAAGTTATTTCAAAACCTCGGTCATTTTTTTAGATCAGAAATTATTTTACTTGAATACCATCATTGCCCCGCCGCTATTGATTGCAATGTCACCTGTCTTGAGATCGATCGTAACATTATTATCCCATGTCAGATCGTTCCAGACGCCTGTCAGTAACATGCCGAACTGGAATGCAGTGGGATCGCCGCTGGTGATCAGACTGTTGATTCCCGCCATAATTGTCGGGTCCTGATAGTTCGGTTCGTCGCCATGGTAGTAAGCGATGAGCGTTGGCGTTACCAGTGGCTCCAACTGTTGGGCACTGGTGCTGTCCACACCCAATGACATCAGCGTCGCAACTACGAGGGGAGGAAAGCCGGAAGCGAGGGAGTTTTTCGCGTAAGACTGAAAATCCATGCCTCCGGTATCATAATTGATGTTGGAGACAAATACGCTCGTGACTTTCAAAGTCTTTTCATTCCCGTCAAAATTTAGCAGCCGGTAGGGC
>NATN01000178.1 GCA_002085355.1 Candidatus Zhuqueibacterota bacterium 4484_87
AAGGTAGCTTTTCTGAAAATTGATTGAGCGATTCAAAAAGTGACTTATCACCGTGCGCTTTTCTTTGCAAAATTCTGCAACAAAATAAAAACCAAAAATGCGTGGATATGGTAACGCGGGAGGCAGAAATGAAAAGAAGTAACATCATCATTATCGTGAGCTTGGCTGTTTTGCTGGCTCTTTTTTTATTTTCCTGTGAAAAAAAAGAGAAGATAGCTACGCCGAAGCCAGCTAAGAAAATTGAAAAACCAGTCACTGCGCCGACTGTTGATAGCTCGGCAGTGAAGCAGATGGAATTGCAACAACAATTGGACGCGATGCTGAAAGACTTAGATGCACGTCGTGCTGATCTGATGAGAAAGCAGCGGGAGTTGGAAGGTGAAATAAAAGCGCTTCGCGAAAAACAATCGGAAGTACTTTCTGTCCAGTCGCAGCTAAAGACTTTTCAATTAATTTCAATCATTTTGCTTGCGCTGGGTTTGCTTGCAATTGTAGTCGGCGTGGTAATGATCATGAGAAGTCGAAAAGCCGATGGCGCGGAGAAAATATCGGAAGCACCGGTTGAGCCTGAAAAGAAAGCAGAAGCTAAAGCAGGCAAAAAGAAGAGCGGGAATAAAGTAAAGCAAGAAAAATCCGACGAAAAACCAAAGCCACGTAAACCGCGGACTCGCACAAAAAAAGCACCACCGACATCAGAGGGAGAGAATAAAAAAGAAGGTTAAATCGGTTATTTTTTCAAATTATTTATAGCGGGCTATTTTATCGTGATGCCAAATTTCTGCAAATTTTATGCAGAAATTTGGCAAGAAGTTAACTGGTCTGGGAAAGCAATTCCATGGGAAAATTGAAACGAGAAAATAATGCGCGCGGTGAGGAATCGTTTTCGTTTTCGGCTCTTCAATTTAATTTGCTCGCCGAACAACATTTAAAGCGCGAGTATCGGGATTTTGTAACATTCTTAATTAGGGAACTGGATATTCCCGATGAGGCACGGATTCTGCACATCGGCTGCCGCACCGGACAGCTGAGCCTGGAGTTGGCACGGCGAATGCCAGAAATTAATTTGCTTGCTGTGGACGAAGACGCTGAAATGATTCGTTTGGCTCAGGAAAATCAGCGCAGCTCCGGAGTGGAAAACGTCCAATTTCAACATTTGACATTTCAGCAGTTCTCCAACTTCGAATCTGACCTTTTTGATGTTGTGATTTCATTCCAACTTCTGCATTTCGTTGACGATCCGGTTTTTTTGCTCAATCAAATTTGGCGAACCGTAAAGAAAGAAGGCAAGTTTGCCATTGAGGATTATCGAAGGGATTTACAGATGCTTGGCAAAATCGGTATCTGGTTCGCGGCAACGACCATGAACAGAGAAATTCGCCAATATTGGAAACAACAATTTCGCACAAGTTATTCTTTGCGGGAAGTAGTGAATTTGTTGATGAGAACTAATTTGAAGGATTGGAAAATCAGAACGACGCTATTGGATTATTTGATTTATTACGATGGAAAGGAAGAGTAAAAAGAGATGCGTTTACAGCCGGAAAATAGCCGCAAAAATTTGATTTCGAGAAATAGATGATCATCAGACGACTGACATTAAAAAATTATCGCCGTTTTCGTTCTCTCGATCTGGAATTGCCGGAAAACATCATTGGTATTCTAGGCAGTAATGGTTCGGGAAAGACGACGATTGTGGAATCCATTGGCTGGTGCCTTTACGGAAACCGAATCCGGCGAACGGACAAACAAGATATTCGTTCCCAATTTTGTTCTGCCGGAGACGTGACGGCAGTGACACTGGAATTTGACCTGCAGGGAGAAAGCTATCGCATTGAACGGGAACTGCGGGGAAAAGCAGCTACGGTGGAGGCAGCAATCTATCGCGGTGACGTTGACGAACCGATTGCTGTTCAGGAACGAGGTGTCAATGAAATGGTGGAAAAGCTACTCAATCTCGATTACCGTTCTTTTTTTGTTTCCGTATTCGCCCGTCAAAAGGATTTGGCAGCGCTTTCCATGTTTCGTCCGGAAGAACGAAAAAAATCAATCGCCCGATTGATAAATATTGATGCCATCGAACGGGCGAGAAAAAATGTGCGTACAGACAAAAACATTAAAAATGAAAAGAAAAGCGGAATAGAAGCGCATTTGGCGGATGAAAAGGAGCTCACTGCAAAGAAAAAGGAATTGCAGAGGGAACTGAAAGAAGCAGATATCGAAATCGAAAAGAAGAAAAAACAGTTCAGTGCTGTCCGAAAAGAGCTGTCTGATCTCAAAGCGGAATTTGAAAGTCAATCAAAAAAAAGAGAGCAGTTTTTGCAGTTGAGCTCTCAAATTGAAAATAAGAAAAATCTGAAGCAGGAGTTTGAATCGCGCGAGAAACAATTGGAAAAAGAGATAGAGCAGATTCTTTCAGCGAAAAAAGAATACGAGGAACAAAAAGGCAAGCTCAAAGAATTTGAAAAAGTCCAACGAAAAAAAGAACGGATGGACAGAGATGCCAGTCGTTTTTCTGCGCTTCAGGCTTATCAACAAGAATTCAAACGTGTGGAAGCGCAGGTTACACGAGAAAAAGTCCGTATGAGTCGTTTGATCAGTGAATTGAAAGATGCTGATGCAATCCGCGAACATTTGGAAAAGACGGATGCCCGGATCGCTAAACTGAAAGAACGGCAGAAACAGTTGCAGAAAACGCAGCTTGAAAATCAGGGACAATTGAAATCAATTGAGACAAAAGGCAAAGAAGCGCGGCAGAGGAAAAATAAAATAGAGGAGTTGGGCCCGGAAAGTCCTTGTCCCGTGTGCACACGGCCTTTGAAAGACCACTACGAAAAAGTGCTGGGACAATTTAATGCCGAACTTCTGGATTTGGCAGGTCGCTATCGGGAAGTAGAAAAAGCAAAAGAAGCCATTGTAGCGGAAATTCAAGATGTCGAGGATCAACTCAAGAAACTAAATGAGGAACGAGATGCTTTGCTGCAGAATCGGGAGGAGTTTCGTCAAAGGAAAAAGCAGCGCGACGAATCAGAGAAAGAGCTTGTTTCTTATCAAAAGCAGTTAAAAGAGATCGAGGAGCGCATTGCAAAATTGGGAACTGTGGAATATAATGAGAAAATTCACATTCAAGTGAAGAAGGATTTTAAAGAATTGTATCAAATCAGGGACCGGCTGCTCCGTCATGAGGAGAATATAAAAAGATTGGAGCAGACTCGCGAGGAACTGACTCGGGTGCAAATGTCGCTGGCACAGTACGCAGCGGAGATCAAGCAAGAGACGAAAAAAATGACAGAGTTGGGGTACGATGCGGAATCATTTGAGAAAACCAGAAACGTGTTGGATGAAAAGCAAAAAGAACTCGATGAGCTGAACGAGGAAATTCACCAACTTGAACAGCGAAAAATTGCAATAACAAAAGATATTGAACATTTGACAGCGGATATCGAAAAAAATAGCCAGCTTCGCGAACAGATTTCTCAAGCGCAGAATGAGATTACTTATCTCGAAGCACTTGATTATCATTTTGGAATTTTCCGGCAAGAGCTGTCCGGGAGAATTCGCCCGATGATTGCTGCGCGTGCTTCGGAATTGCTGCATTTGACGACGCAGGGAAAATATTCCATCCTTGAACTAGATGAAGATTACAACATTTTTTTGTACGATCAAGCGGAAAGATTTCCTCTGGCACGTTTCTCTGGCGGAGAAGAAGACTTGGCAAATTTGTGTCTGCGCATCGCTATCAGTCAAGTGGTGGCAGAACGATCAGGGCGGTCACAAATTAATTTTATTGTGCTGGACGAAATTTTCGGCTCCCAGGACGAGCACCGCCGCGAGCTCATTATGAATGCCTTGCAGCAGTTGGCAACACAGTTTCGTCAGATTTTTATCATTACACATGTGGAAAACATCAAAGATTCTTTACCCGTTGTGATTTTTGTCAGGGAGAAATCACTGCTGGAGAGTGAAGCCGTTTTAGTGTGAAAATGAGAGGCTCAAGGTGGAAGAAGATGGAAAAAAATCAGTCAATGATGACGCTTTTGATGACGAAAAAATTCCAGAGTTCATTTATGTGACGGATGTACTTGATTTGCACGGCTTTTTTCCGGAGCAGGCGGAGGAAGTGGTGAGTGAATTTTTGGATCAGGCAGTGGAACTGCAATTGCCACAGGTGCGAATTATTCACGGCAAAGGGCGCAGCAAGATGAAATGGACGGTACAGCAGATTTTGAAAACCCATCCCGTTGTCTTATCGTTTTATGATGCACCGCCTGAATTCGGTGGTTGGGGTGCGACTATTGTGGAAATTAAACTGCCCTGATTGGGCATAATCCCTGTTCCCTGAAATTGCAAGGAGACAGTTATTATTTTCCCCCAAAAAAATTACGAAGTACGTCTAAAAGATAAAATTGAAAAAAATCTTGCAATGTCATTTTTTTTGTGCTATTTTAAACACAATAATCACGATGGCAACTAATTTTTTAGGAGGAAGATTATGAAGAGAAAAAAATTCTTTTTTGCAATGGTCGCTCTGCTGCTTGTCCCTTTTGCATTGATCGGCCAGGATGGTGCAATTCAAGGTACAATTGCATATACCGGCGATCAGGCGGGTCCCATTGTAGTAGCGACACTTGCAATACCGCCGGATTTAAATGAGCCGTTAAAAATGGACACGTTAGTTACTCCGGGAGAATATTCTTTTCAGAATTTGAGTGACGGTACTTATTTCGTTGCGGCTTTCATGGATGTAAACGTGGATGGCCTTCCCGGATTTGACGAACCGATTGGTTTGTTCCCGGGCGCAATAGTCATTGAAAATTCATCTCAAATGACAGATATAGATTTCGCGATAGACCAATTGTCGCGCGGGTCAGGAAAAATTAGCGGACAAGTGCACTACACTGGTGCAAATACAGGCGAGGTTCATGTTTATGCCTTTGGCTTGACAAAGACGCCGTTCACATCTACGCATTTTACTTTTGGCGGCGACAATGTTTATTCCTTGGACGGCTTGTTCGGCGGCGAATATCTCATTGTCGCTTTCATGGACGTTAATGGGAATGGTTCTCCAGAGTTGAATGAACCCGTCGGCATGGTAGAAGAAAAAATAACTATCGATGAGGGTGAGGTTATAGAGAATATTGAAATCACTCTTTTTGACGCGGAGATGCATTCTGGTTCAATTGCCGGAGTCGCAGTGTACAACGGTTTGCAAGCCGGAGATATTCATGTCGCATCAATCGGCTTGTCGCTGACGCCTTTGAATGATGTTGTAGCAGATGCGCAAACCGGTGAATTTACTATCCCGCATCTGGCGCCGGGGACGTATCATCTGTTTGCTTACGTTGACGTTGACAGCAGCGGAGGATTTGACGTGGGCGAGCCTTTCTCCGAATCATATCTTGACACAATCAGCGTTGCCATCGGGGAACAAATTGAAGGAATGGAACTGGAACTCGTAGATCGCGGGAGCGGAACAATCAAAGGGAATATCACTTATACCGGCACAGAACAAGGTTTGATTATTTGTGCTGCTCTGGGACTTTCGGCGACGCCTTTGGCGCCGGGGTTTGCTTTCCGGCTGGGGGATGGCCCCTATCCCTATGTCATCAGCGGGGTGGCTCCCGGATACTACACCGTTGCCGGGATGATTAATAGCAGCGGCGACTTACCAAGCGACATCGACGAAATCCTGGAAAGCCCGCTCGGATTTTATCTGGATGATTTCGTCTTTGTTGCGCAGGGGGATACGGTGAGCGAAATTGATTTCACCATTGAAGATTCTGCCAATAGTGTAATCAGTGGAAATATTGTTGCACCGGAAGAAGTTCACGGAAAAGTATATCTGTTTGCTTTGGGAATTTCCAAAACGCCGTTTTTGCAGCAGACCCTTGATGACGCCGGTGCGTACCAATTTTTGCCAGTGGGAGCTGGAAAATACATCGTTGCTGCTTTCATGGATGTAAACGGCGACGGAAAATATACCACGGATGAACCAATCGCTTTTACGCAAAAGCTGCAATCGGTAGCGACAAATTCCGAACGGGGTGGCATTAATTTGCAACTGGGAGCAAATTCGCTGAGTG
>NATN01000179.1 GCA_002085355.1 Candidatus Zhuqueibacterota bacterium 4484_87
TGCCTGCGCCGGGACCTTCTCCTTCAAAGACCTTTGTTGAACCGCGTTTCAATGTTTCTTCATGGGTTCCAAAATCGATAAGCTTTGCTTTAGTGCCATTCCAGACATCGTTTCCTTGTTTTATATCGATAAAGGCGGAAAGTTTGATTTTTCCGAACAGCGTAACTTCATTCCGAATGCCTGCTGTCCAGTCCGGATTTGGATCGCCGATGAAACGGAATTTCGGATCGCCAACAGGATAGCCGTCTTCATTGATAAAAATAGTACCCTCGGGAGCGTTCGGATAGGCTTCGTCGATATTGATCGTGGTGCCGTCTTTTAAAGTGTAAGTGCTTCCGTTGCCAAAGCGTAGGAAATCTCTACCGTAAAATGCACCGATCGGCTGTCCCGGAGCGGCAACGCTGGAAATCATGGACCAGCTAAAATATGCATAGGTTTCTGCACCCATCAAGTCAATACATTTGTTATCATTACTTGCCCAGACAAGTCCGAAATCCCAGGAAACATCTTTTGTGCGCACAGGATTTGCATTGAATTCGGCTTCCCATCCTTTATTTTCAATGATTGCACCGTTTGCGGTTTTGGAAGTATAGCCAGTTGATGGAGGCACGCCAATGCTAAAAATGACATCTTCGGAACGGGATTTGTAATAAGTAACATCCAGACCAATGCGTGAATCCCAGAAACCAAGACTTGTTCCAATTTCAATCTCTTTAGTGCGTTCAGGACCTAAATCAGCAGAGGGGGCGCGACTGCTGGAGAAAAATCCGCCAATGCCATTATATGCCCCGCCGTTCAGAGTTCCTGTCCAATAACCGGAAATATTTCCTGAAATAAACCCTGTGTAAATTGAATAAACTGCCGGTTGCGAACCCGCTTCTCCGTAAGCAAAGCGCAATTTTCCGAAATTCAAATAGGGAATTTTGGGCATTGCATTCATTTTGGTGAATTCCCAGGCTGCGCTGAATTTGGGAAACCAATGCCGTCTCTTGTTGGCGCCAAAAGTGGATGAACCATCATTGCGTACCGCTCCTGTCAGGAAAAGTTGATCGTAAATATCAAGAGTCGCCTGACCAAAGAAAGACTCGGTATGAATGAGAGATTCGTACTCATCAGAGTTGATGGTTACGCAATTATCTAATTGGTAATAATTGGGAGTGACAAAGATATCACCAGTTGTACCAATGTATTTATAGGCCCGGCTGTTGAAATTATATCCTGCCATGAATGTACCGGAGAGATTTTGACTTATCCTGTGAATATATTTTTCCAGTTTGAAAGTGGCTACTAAATTATGATCGACCTCATGGTAGAGATAATTCCGGCGCCACATGCTTCCGTCACCGTTGTTGGCAGTACTGCTCACAGGATTAACTCTGATCCGATCGTCTTCTGAATAGTCCGAACCGAGAGTATAATTGATGTTGATCCAATTCAGCGGATCGTACTCCAAGGTTAAATTGCCATACGCTCTGCCGACATTGCTCTCGTTGATTTTTTCGTAGGCGGAAAAATATGGATTATCATATTTCCTTGATTTGCGCAATTCTGTTGGCGTGCTGTAGCGGTAAGATCTGTGCAATCCGGTTTCCGGATCCAAATAAGGCCAGTTATTGAATTCCGGTGGCGTTCGCCAGGCGCCCAAAGTAATACCGCCGATATTGGAGCGGCTGTTCAGGTAATCCGCGACCACTTTTACATAAGCCAGATTACCCGTGACTTTAAGTTTTTCATTAATGACTTGCGATCCTTTGAGTCGGAAAGCATATTTTTCGTAATTATCGGAATTCCCGACAAACGGACCATCCTGATTTACCAGACCGATGGATGCATAATATGTTGTTAAATTATTACCGCCTGATATGATTATATTGTTATCCATCAAATGTCCTGTCTGATCGAACATTTCCATGCTATGGTCGTAAGTCGGGGTGCCTGGTTCGAGTTTCGCGCCCCAAGAACGCAAATAGTTTTTGATATAAGCACCATTATTCCCCTGCCCGTATTCCCGCTGCAAAGGCACGCTGCGGTTTACTTTGTCCCACGAATATGAAGTTTTATACTGGATTTTTGTTTTGCCGGGTGCGCCGGATTTGGTGGTAATTAGAATAACGCCATTTGCCGCCCGTGAACCATAAATTGCTGAAGCTGCTGCTCCCTTAAGTATTTCAACGGAAGCAATATCTTCAGGGTTAAGGTCAGAAGCACGGTTTGCCTGAACAGTTCCGCCGCTGCCGGAGCCGCCGGTTCCAACGCCGCGAGTGGCATTGTCAATGGGAACGCCGTCAACAACGAATAAAGGTTCTGTCGTTCCGGAAATTGTGTTGCGACCGCGTATTTGAATTAATTTAGTAGCGCCCGGCTCGCCGCTGAATGATGTTATTTCTACATTTGCTGCTTTACCGGATAACGCTCCGACAATATTCGTCTCGTCAGCTTCGATAATATCCACAGGCCTGACTTTTGAGATGGTTACTCCCAATTTTTCTTTTATTTGCTCGCCACTCATACCTGTAACGACAACCTCGCCCAATTGAAGCACATCAACTTTCAGGGCAAAATCCACTGTTAATTCCTGATTCGCGGAAACAGTGATTTTCTGTTCTTCTTTTTGGAACCCCATGAATTGTGCGACCAGACTGTAAGAGCCGGGCGGGACGCGCGTAATTCGATAGTATCCATCTCCATCGGTGGCAGCGCCTAATGAAGTTCCTTTTATCATAACATTCGCACCGATGAGCGGATTTTCTGTCCCTGCTTCCACAACTTTCCCTTTAATTGAAGAAAAAGTCTGAGCGGGAGAATTTGTTGTGAGAATGAGAAAAAATACTATTGTAATCAGCATCATTAATACTTTTAGCCTGTAGAGGCTTTTTATTGGTCTCATTAAAAAACCCTCCTGTTTAAACCTTTTTTAGCAAATAATAATTATTTTGGAAATCTCAAGAAATAAAAGATGCTATTCGCAGATGAAGAAAATATCACCTCCCTCCCAAATTTTGTTACGATGAAGTGGTGAGATTGCAAACATAATAAACTACATCACCTCCTTTCAGATCAAATGTTTTGCGAGACAAATAAATGGTGAATGATGTTTTATCATTTTTAGTGTATAAAATTTTCTTCTAAATGAAATTGAAAAATTATTTAAAAACTTTTTCGATGGTTTCGATGATCTCCGGCATTGTGCTTTCTTTTGAAATTAATTGATCGGGGCTGATCTTATGCTTCGACAAAAGAGCTGGAGAAACTTTTTGTGATGTCAAAATAATTATCGGAATTTCTTTTGCTCTTTTGCGTAAAATTTCAAGGAAATCAAATCCAGACATCACAGGAAGTTCCAGATCCATAACGATCAAATCCGGTTCATGCAATTGCATTTTTTCTAGTGCGGCTTTAGGATTGTAGGCTTCGATGATGTTGTGGCCATTGCGGCTGAGAACAAAACTAATAGCCTTGCGAATTGTTTTTTCATCATCCAATATGAGTATGGTCATAGTGAGCCCCGGTTATGACATTTGTGTAAATGCAATGTTAATACCACAATTAGAGATTGCTGTTAACAATAAGTAAAACAAGTTAATATGAATAAAATGACACTTGAGAGAAATGATAAATTGTGAAGAAAAATTAACAATTTCAATGGGAAAGTGTGAAAAAAAAATCACAGTTGAAAAAAAGATGGGATAGGGAATTATGGGCGAGTGATTATTTTTGTTTAGCCATTGTCGCGCTGATGATTTTTTAGTCCATATTTTTTAATTTTTTTGCTCAGACCTTCTCTTGATTCTCCGACAGCCGAGGCAATTTTGCTGATGTTCCCCTGATAGATTTGCAAATAATGGGCTAAAAATTCTTTCTCAAATTCGATCAAAAGTTTTTTCCGAGCTTCCTTGAAAGGCAGTTTCAATAATGATGTGAAGGCGTGGCTTTCTTTTTCCGGTTTTGATGAAGTCTGAAGATTCAGATCAGTTTCTCGCACTTCAGTTCCCGGGCAGATGACGTAGAGGCTTTCCATGACGTTTTGCAGTTGACGAACATTTCCTCGCCAATCATAGGCTGCCATCTTCTCGATGATTTCATCAGGGAAGATGAGCTTTCTGCTTTTTTGAATTTCTAATTTTCTTTGAAAATATTCGATCAAAAGAGGGATGTCTGATTTTCTCTCTCTGAGTGGTGGCAAGTGGAGCCGCACAACATTCAGCCGATAAAATAAATCTTCGCGGAATAGATTGTTTTTTACCATTTCATCAATATTTTTATTTGTAGCAGCGATGATGCGAACATCTGCGACCAGCGGCGCGCTTCCGCCAACTCGATAGAAAGTTTTTTCCTGGAGAACACGCAACAATTTTACCTGCAATTCAATGGGGAAGTCGCCAATTTCATCCAGAAAAATTGTACCGTGATTTGCCATTTCAAAGAGTCCTTTATGCTGCCGATGCGCATTGGTAAAAGCGCCTTTTTCATGACCAAACAGGTGGCTTTCCAGCAGAGTTGACGGCATATTTGCAATGTCCACAACGACAAATTTGTGCTTGCTTCTTTCCGGACTTTGCTCGTGGATGAATCTGGCAATTAGTTCCTTGCCCGTTCCGCTTTCTCCTGTGATGAGCACAGTGGTATCATTGTCACGAGCAATTCTTTTTGCTAATTGAAGAACATCTTTTATCTTTGGATCTTCTCCTATGATTTTGTTTGGTTCAGATAGCACACCATATTTTTTTTCAAGATCGTTTAATTTTTCAGATATGCGTTTATTTGCCAAACGCAAATCGCGGGTTTCCAGCATTTTTTCTATTTTCAGCAAAATTTCATCGCTGGAAAAGTCTTTAGTGATATAGTCGTCTGCTCCGTATTTCATGGCTTTCACTGCGCTGCCAATGGAACCGTACGCAGTGATAGCCAAAACTGAGGTGAAGGGATACTTTTCTTTGATTGATTTAATTAAACTTAAACCAATTATCTCCGTTGGCAGTCGCAAATCACAAATAATCAGATCAAATTCTTTTTTGTCCAATATTTTATCTGCTTCTTTTTTGCTTTCAGCTTCTTCAATTTCGCTGGTAACAGGTTTTAGGGTAAATAAAAGACCTTTGCGAGCAGAACGTTCATCGTCAACGATTAAAATTTTTTTCATTGAAAAAATCCTTTTTAACTGGAAACTGGCAATATGATCGAGAATTTTGTGCCAAAGTTCGGATCATTGTCGATATCGATATGACCGCCATAATTTTCGATGATATTTCTCGTGATCGTCAAACCCAGCCCTCGGCTGTCACCGCGAGTGGAATAGAACATGTGGAAAATTTTGTCCAGATTTTCATCAGGAATTCCTTTGCCGTGATCGATGATATCTACCTGAACAGATTTGGGGCGTCCGGAAAAAGAGGTACTAATTTGTATCGGTTTTTCATAGTCAGAAGCGATGAGTGCATTTTGCATCAAATTTTCCATGGCATATTTTAATTGATCACGATCTCCGAGGATGAATATCTCATTTTTTGCCAATTGTAAATTTATCTCGGCGTTATACATCAATTTGAATTGATCGGCGATATCGCGGATGAGGTCGTTTAGCGACACTCTGTTTTTTGATTTTACTTTATAATTTACAAAATCAAATGAGTTCAACAGCTTTTGTTTCAGATCCTTAATCCCGTTGTATAATTCCTCAATGTATTCATAATATTTATCCTGTGGCGTGATTTCATTTCTCATTACTTCAATTATCATTCTCAATCCTTCAATAGGATTTTTTAAGTCGTGAATGATTCCGCTGGCAAAAGTGCCGATTGCTGCCAATTTTTGCTGCTCTTCTAAATTCTGTAAGATGCGAATATTGTCCAGTGCGATCGCCAATTGCAAAAAAAGATAATTGATGACAGAAATTGTCGAGGCATCGATTTGAGTCTTTTCATTTTCAAACCCCAATATGCATAAACCCAGTAAGTCATTTTTTCGCATAAGGGGAAAAACCAGTGAAGATTTGTGGAGTTTTTGAGGCAACTCAGATGAATAGTAATTAAAGTTTGAAATATCTATGGGGGAATTCTCTTTTGCC
>NATN01000180.1 GCA_002085355.1 Candidatus Zhuqueibacterota bacterium 4484_87
GATGATGTGCCGCTATCTATGGAACAGGCGATTCCGTGTGGCTTAATTGTCAATGAATTAATTTCGAACGCACTCAAGTATGCTTTTCCCAAGTCTGTTACGAAATCAAAAAAGATCGAGGTCAAGATTAAGGCCCAAGAAAATGGAATAGTCGAATTAATCGTGCGGGACAATGGAGTTGGGCTACCGAAAGAATTTGATATTCACAAGACTGATTCGCTGGGGTTGAAGCTGGTAGCCACTCTGGCTGAGAATCAATTGGATGGCGAGCTGAAACTCAACCGTCGCTATGGAACAAAGTTCACGATTAGGTTTAAAATTAGTACGTGATAATAGCTTTGACTTAAGGTGAAAAATTCGTCATTTTTGAAATGAGAGCAAAATATGCGAAAAATTACTTTGCGAAGCCGCATTAATTTTTCTTTGGTAATTTACTTCGTGCTTGTATTCACAAAGACATGCATTGCAAGTAATCCTTTGGAACAAACAACACTTTTGTTTGAAAATTTTACCATTGATGACGGATTGTCGCAATCATCCATCACATGCATATTGCAGGATCGTAAAGGTTTCCTCTGGATTGGGTCAGGTAACGGATTGAACCGTTATGACGGTCGCTCCTTTAAAGTGTTTTATCCTCAAAGCGGAGACTCGCTGAGCCTAAGTAATTCTGAGATTTTGAAGCTTTTTGAAGACAGCGAAGGATATATCTGGGTAGGCACAGCACATGGGCTCAATAGATTTGACTGGCATATGGAGTCCTTCCGTCGCTTTATGGCAAATCCCGATGATTCGACTGCTCTCAGCGACAATTTTATTCAGTCGCTCACTGAGGATAAAAATGGAAATATTTGGATAGGGACCCAAAATGGCTTAAATTGCTATGACAAAACTAATGATAGATTCACACGATATTTCTTTCAGAAAATAAATACCGGAGTTATTGGTAAAAGAACAACCATATTGTCTCTTTTCTGCGATGATCAAAATAATCTATGGATAGGAACTTATCATGGCTTGATTAAATTTAATCTCAATACAAAGCAATTTGAAAATTTTTATCCTGATTTACACGACACTACAAATTCAGAACTCAATAAAATATTTGTTATAGACCAGGATGAGGATAATAATATTTGGATTGGTACCGGCGATGGCGTTTTTAAATTGACCCCCAAAAAGGAATTTATCCATTATCCGCTCAAAGATAAAAACATGAAAGCAGTCACCGTTTTTGATCTACTCATTACTTCGCATTCAGGAATTTGGATCGGCAGCTACGGAGCTGGTTTATTCCAGCTCGATCCGGTAACTGGGGAAACCAAACAATGGAAAAACAATCCTTATGAGAAAAGCAGTTTGCTGTATGAGTTTGAGTAAGCTTGATCTGCAAAATTCGCAGTTCCGGACTTATTTGCATTATCCCGGTTGTGAAAATTGTTTGTCTGACAATATTATCTGGGCAATTTTTGAAGATCATAATGGTGTTTTTTGGTTTGGGACTGATAGATACGGTCTTGACTATTACAATCCTAAAACCAAGCAGTTTAAAACTTTCCATATCAATAAGAAATCCCAAAAATCTTTGGAAATGCCGAGTATATTATCAATCGCAGAAGATAAAGACGGCCAATTATGGATTGCTACTCAGAACGATGGACTTTATGTTTTGGACCAAAACAGGAAGAAAATTCGTTCTTACCATAATAAAGAAAATGATTCGAAATCGATTAGTTCTGATGTTTTGCAAACTATCTTTATAGATAAAAAGAACAGAATTTGGATTGGATCAGCGGAAGGAGTTTTGAATCTTTATAATAGGGAGAAGGATAATTTTATTCGTTATTCGATTTCAGGTTATCCAAATGGTATAGAATTGTGGAATAGTATTTGGGCTATTGTTGAAGACGCAAATGGGAATTTACTGATTGGCACAGAAACAGCAGGATTATTTCTCTTAAATTTGAAAACCAATCAGGTGGAGCATTTATCATCCAGTCCTGATCTGAAGAAAATGGAGATATTCTCCATTATGTCTATTTATTCTGAAGATATTTCTGAAACGATTTGGCTCGGTACCGGTGGGCAGGGGTTAATAAAATATGAGCCGCTGAAGGGAAAAGTTCGGCGCTTCACTTGTTCGGATGGATTACCCAACGAAATGATTTATGGGATTTTACCGGAGCGCGACTCTGTTTCTGACCAGTTAAAAGCATTATGGCTGAGCACAGACAAAGGACTCGTACGTTTTGATTTAGCTTCAAAGACGATGAAAGTTTATGATACCGGCAATGGCCTTCCTGCTAACGAGTTTAACTCTGGCGCCTATTTCAAGAGCAAAAGCGGGGAAATGTACTTTGGCAGTATCAATGGCGTGGTTTATTTTGACCCTGAGCAGATTCAGCAGGATACTTTCTGTCCGCCGGTAACTCTGACCAGTTTCTCATTGTTTAATAAACCAGTAAAAATCGCCACAGGAAAAGAAGCGATTTTGAAAAAATCCATTACTGAAACAAAAGAAATAATCCTTAATTATGATCAGAATATATTTGCCATCGGTTTCTCCATGCTTCATTTCAGAAATCCAAAACAGCAAAAATACCAATATAAAATGGCTGGGCTGGATGACAGATGGGTTGATTTGGGCAATAAACGCCATTTCACTTTTACACACCTTCCTCCGGGGAAATATGAATTTAAAGTTCGCGGGAGAAATGGAGATGGTGTCTGGAGCAAAAAAATTACGACTTTGAAGATTCACATTATCCCGCCTTTTTGGCAACGGTTACATGTGCAGATTTTAGCGGGCGTGATGCTATTGTCTCTGTTGATTGGGTATCATAAATATCGCACTGGACTGGTGAAACGACGCAACAGACAATTACGAAATTTGAATGAAATGCTTAATCGTGAAATTGATGACCGAAAAAAAGCTCAGGAGAAAATTGCAGCGTCTTTAGAAGAAAAAGAGATTTTACTCAAAGAAATTCACCATCGCGTAAAAAATAATTTGCAAGTCACATCATCGTTGCTCTATTTGCAATCTGAAAATATTAAAGATGAAAAGGCGAAAAATTATCTGCAAGAGAGCCAGAACCGCATAAAATCTATGGCAATGATTCATGAGAAACTCTATCGCTCTGAAAATTTTGCCCGCATTAATTCCCGGGATTATATCCACGATCTTGCCATGCATGTTTTCCGCTCCTACGCTGCTCATCGGCAGAAAATCAGTTTGAATGTGCACGTGGAACCTGTCGATTTTGATCTGGATACAGCCATTCCCTGTGGTTTGATCTTGAATGAACTGATTTCCAATTCCATCAAATACGCCTTTTCCGATGGAAAAACGGGTGAAATTTATGTCTCATTGCGCGAAAAAGCGCCGGGGACTGTGGAACTCTCTGTCAAAGATAACGGTACAGGCGTCTCCGACGGATTTGATCTGGAGCACAGTAATTCACTGGGGTTGCAATTGGTGAAATCACTGGTGAATCAATTAGAAGGAAAGTTGGAATTCAAAAGCAACAGCGGGGTCGAGGTTGTTATTACTTTTCAAACGAAAGAATTTAAAGAGCAAAACAAAAATAATAATTTGATTAAGGGGGAGAAGACATAAGTTTTCTCTGGTTATTATCGGTAAATGACTGATTCTTTTTTAAGGGGGTTAGTTTATAAAATAGAGGAACAGCATGGAAAACAAAACAATACTTGTGGTTGAAGATGACAATATCATCGGTATGGAAATTCGTAGTCGCATTAAAACTCTCGGCTATTCCGTTCCTGAAGTTATTTCTTACGGCGAAGAAGCTATAGAAAAAGCAAAAGAAATTTTGCCTGATCTCATTCTGATGGATATTCAGTTACGCGGAGAAATTGACGGCGTTAAAGCAGCAGAAACTATCCGAAACGAGTTGGACATTCCTGTGGTATATCTGACTGCTTACGCTGATGATAACACTTTGGCACGGGCAAAAATCACTGAACCATTTGGCTATATTTTGAAGCCATTTGAGGAAAGAGAATTGGCTTCGACTATTGAAATGGCGCTGTACAAGCACCAGATCGATAAAAAACTGAAACAAAGCCAACGTTGGCTGGCAACGACACTGAAGAGTATCGGCGAAGGAGTCATCGCGACGGACATGAAAGGGCAGATCACTTTTATGAACCCCATTGCCGAAAATCTGACTGGCTGGAATGAAGATGATGCTCTTGATCATGAAATCAATGATGTTTTCAAAATTTATGACGATGACAGCGGGAGTTTCGTTCAGGATTTATTTGATAAAGTGAAATCAGATAAAAGGTTGGAAATCTCCGAGGAACTGACGCTGGAATCGAGCAAGGGAGAAAGGCGACCCATTATTTTTACGGCGTCTCAAATAATGGATAAAAAAGGGCGCCTTTCCGGCTATGTTGTTGTTTTCCAGGATAATACAGAGAGAAAAAAATCCAGAGCTATCCTTACCCGCCAAAGTCAGTTTAATAAAATCCGTGCAGAATTGTGGGAGGTCGCCGCAGATAAATCGTTGTCTGAAGAAGAAGCGATACAGAAAATGATTAATTTGTTGGGGCCTGCTATTGGTGCTCACCGCGTGAGCTATAACAAACTTTTCGGTAGTTATCTTCAGGAGAGCGAGTATAAGTGCATTTTGGAGTGGAACGATTCGCGCGTCAAAAAAACGCTGAAAGCCACATTGCCGGCTAAAATCGTGAATTATTTTTTGAAAGAGAAGATGAGCGTACTTACGCTGGAATCGGCGTTGGAGAAACTTCCGACGATGCTGAGATCTGTAGCAAAACCTGTTTTGAAGAGATTTCAAAAAGAAGCAGATCTGGAATCTCTTTTGCTTGTTCCTTTTTATTTAAATAATGAGTTGGAAGCCCTTATTTCTTTTGATGCATGTCACTCTATTCCGCAAAAGCCGCAATGGGATGAAGATACGAAAAATATCATCAGCGAATCTGTGGGTATTATCGCCAATTATATTTCGCAAAAACGAAATGAAGAGGCTAGGCAGGAAAGTGAAGAACGATTTCGGGCGATTTTTGAATCAGCGCCGGACTCAATTTTCATCAAGGATAAATTTCTAACTTACACAAATATCAATCCGGCGATGGAAAAATTGTTCAAGTTCCCGATGAGTGAACTTTTGGGATTGACCGATGAGGAACTGTATGGCCCCGAAGTGGGAGCACTCACGCAACAGGAAGATTTACAAGTGTTAAAGGGACAAATTATAAATAATGAAATCACCCTTCCCATCGGGAAATCTCAGCTGACTTTCAGTGTAGTTAAGGCGCCGATGCGCGACCACAAAGGCGATATTGTTGGCATTTGTGGTATTGCGCGTGATGTGACAGAACGTAAAAAAGAGGCCGAAACCCGCAACGTCATGCACGAAATTGCTCACGCAGCCAGCGAAACTAAAGATTTGCGCGAGTTTTTCCAGTCAGTACAGGAGTCGCTGGGACGGATCATTGACACGAAGAATTTTTACATTGCTCTGTATAATAAAACAACTCATTCTTTTACATTGCCTTATCATGTTGATGAAAAAGATCGCTTTACAGAAGTACCTGCTGAAAAGACGATGACCGCGTATGTTTTAAAGATGAAAAAATCAGTGCTTGTTGTAGAAGATGAAATTAAAAAGCTTGCCGCCCAGGGGAAAATCAAAATTATGGGAGCGCTTCCTAAAGTGTGGTTGGGCGTGCCTTTAATGAGCGGGAAAAACGTGATCGGGGTCATCGGTTTGCAAAGCTATCAAAGTGAATCCGTATATTCAAAGGAGCAGGTGGCATTCTTGGAATTCGTTTCCAATCAGATTGCTTCAGCGATTGTGAGCAAAAAGGCAGAAGAAGAGCGCATTCGGCTCGTTACCGCAGTTGAGCACAGCGGCGACGGCATTGTCATCACTGATGAGAAAGCAAAGATTTTATATGTGAATCCGGCTTATGAGAGGATCACTGGTTATTCTGTTGAAGAAATGATAGGAAGAAATCCAAAAATTCTAAAAAGCGGTGTTCATAATAAAGCATTCTATCAAAATTTGTGGGAAACACTCACGTCAGGAAAGGTCTGGAAAGGTCAGTTGACAAATCGCAAGAAAAGCGGAACAAATTATCAGGAAGATGCAACGATATCTCCTGTTTTTGATGAAAATAACAAAATTATCAATTATGTCGCTATCAAAAGAGATGTTACCGAGGAATTGAATTTGCAGACGCGATTGCGTCAGGCAGAGAAATTAGAAGCTATCGGTACGCTGGCTGGTGGCATAGCACATGATTTCAATAATATAATTGCTGCTATCATCGGCTATGCAGAGCTCTCACAAGACGATATTCACGATGAACGCATCAGACGCAATTTGGAACAAATTCTGAAAGCGAGTCAGCGAGCCAAAGATTTGGTGCAGCAAATATTAGCTTTCAGCAGGCAATCGGATGAAGAAAGAAAACCATTGCAAATTGCGCTGGTTGTGAAAGAAGCAATGAATTTGATGCGAGCAACAATCCCCACAACTATTGAAATAAAAACAAAAATTGAAAATAAAAATAGTTATATTTTAGGAGATCCGACAAAAATTCACCAGCTCATAATGAATTTGTGCACAAATGCCGCTCATGCGATGCGTGATAAAGGTGGTCTGTTGGAAGTAAATCTCAAAGATATTGAGATGGACGAACACAGTGCGAAACAATATCAGGAACTAAAACCCGGACCTTATGTAAAGCTAATGGTAAAAGATACCGGTATCGGAATTGACCCGCAAATTATCGACCGGATTTTTGAGCCCTATTTTACTACCAAGGGCGTCGGAGATGGTGCTGGTATGGGGCTGGCTTTGGTGCACAGCATAGTGAAGGGTTATCGCGGCGAAATCGTTGTGTACAGTGAAAAAGGTAGAGGGACAACTTTCAATATTTTCTTGCCACGAATTCAGGGACCTGTGAGAACAGAGAGAGAAAAAAAGGAAAAACTTCCTCACGGAGCTGAAAATATATTATTTGTCGATGACGAGAAAAATATTGTCGCTGTAGGTTCGCAAATTTTGAGAAGATTGGGGTACAACGTTTCCATGGCGACAAGCGGCCAAGAAGCTCTCTCATTGTTTGAAAAAAATCCGGATGAGTATGATCTCATTATTACTGATCAGACCATGCCTAAAATGACCGGGGTGGAGTTATCGAAAAAAGTGCTGCAACTTCGCTCTGATATGCCAATTATTCTTTGCACGGGTTTCAGCGAAGTTGTGTCCAAAGAAAAAGCCAAACAAATGGGCGTCGCAGAATTTTTAATGAAGCCGCTTTTTAGCAAAGACCTGGCAACTGTAGTCAGAAATGTGCTTGATGAGTGGAAAAAGTCGAAGAAATAGCCAT